>CAJXCR010000021.1 GCA_913051825.1 uncultured Halieaceae bacterium | reverse complement strand
GATATCCTTGCTGGCCTGTTGACGCCCGATCTGAAATGTCTGACAGAGATGTTTTGTGGTGAGTCTTCCTTCCCACAGTGCGATTAATTCAATATATCGATATCTCAGTAATCTATTAAAACTTAGAGTGTGCATTCACTTAAACTACTTTCTGTTCATTTTTGTCGACTACAGAACTTATCAATGATCGAACAAAATCATTAATTTCGTCAAATGTTTCGTCGGGACTAGCAGCATAGGCAGTGACATGACTTCCCCAACCGCCATGACCTCGAAGCGCAGGATGTTTTGGAGATACTTTGGGTGCTTCCCAATATCTGATTTTGCTATTTGTAGCTGCTGCGGTCCTTGAAAATCTTGCGATGGCCACGGGATCGTCCGGATCTTGTATCAACAAGATCGGAATATTTAGTGAGCAAAGTTTGCTTAAAGCATCGCTGGATTTGTGAGGCAATCTATATAGCCAGGTGGAAATATAGGCGGAAGGGGTAAAAAGTGGCCAAGGTGCACGGGTCTGTGCGCCGGCGCCTCTTGCGAATGCGGATTGTGTGTGGAGCATTGGGTCAAGTAGTATGACTCCGCTCAAATCCTTCATATGACTTTCTGCGTGAATTATAGATGCGCTACCCATTGATATGCCCATTGCAAACAAAGGTTGATCAGGAAGTTTTGACTTTGCCCAAGAGATGGCCGCAGTTACATCATGCGCTTCAGAAATACCAAAACCCAATCCTTTTCCGTCGGCATCCGAGTCGCCGTGATTTCTCAGATCAATGCTTAATACTGAGATATTGTTTTGGATCAGTGCCTCGTAGAAGTGGATGGATTTAAAGAATTCACTGTGTCGATTTGATGTGGCGCCATGAACAAATATCAAGGTAGCGATAGAGTTATCCGCTGCCATCCACCAGCCGTAAATATTTATTTTCGCGTCACTTGGTTGAAGGACGACATCTTCAAAGTGAATACCTAGGTCAGACGGTTTCATGGAAATGGAGTTTCGAATCTCAAAAAGAGCAATCTGAGGGATAATGTAAGAGACTAGAATTGCTACAAAAAAACAAACTATTAAGGAGAGGCCTAACATTGATATGCAACAATGATAGATAAATTATATCTTCCCAAAATTTATCCTTTTTATTCCGATTGTGGTTGAATGATGACAGTATACTCTTGAAACTTTTTTCGAATATAGCTGTTTCGGATGTAATCGTCTTGAGTATTTGTGCTTGAAAAATCTAATGAGTTGTTTTTGATAACTGGAGTATTCGATGACCAACATGCAATCTCAGCTTCGTTCCATAATTCATGATGATCTAACCCTAGAAGTATCGCTGATTCATGAGGCAATTCCTGTCCCAGGACCTGAAGAAGTCTTGGTTGAAATTCAGGCTGCACCGATCAACCCTTCAGATTTGTTACTTCTGTTAGGTCCGGTTGATCCAGAATCTATTAGGATTGAAAAACAATCAGAGAGCCCAGTCGTCCTTGGCAAGATTTTTGAAAAAGCTCGTGGAATGATTGATGGTCGAATAGGACAGTCGATGGTGGTGGGTAATGAAGGTGCGGGCTTAGTTGTTGATGCAGGTAAATCTGATATTGCTCAAGCATTGAAAGGCAGGATGGTCGGTGTTTTTGGAGGTGGCATGTATACCCAGTATCGCTGCCTTAATGTCAATCAGTGTTTGCCACTTTTAGAAGGGACAACCGCGGAGCAGGGCGCCTCCTGTTTTGTTAATCCGATGACGGCCCTTGGCATGGTGGAAACAATGCGTATGGAGGGGCATACTGCATTAGTCCATACTGCGGCAGCCTCAAATCTTGGACAAATGCTGAATCAAGTATGTCTTAGTGATGGGATAGGCTTAACCAATATCGTTCGCTCTGGTCAACAGGTCGCTATGCTGGAAGAACAAGAGTCGGTTTATACCATCGATTCAAGTCAAGAGAATTTTCAAGCGGAGCTAACGAAAGCCATTACAGAGACCGGAGCTACACTAGGGTTTGATGCTGTAGGTGGTGGCAAGCTTGCGAGCCAAATATTGAATTGTATGGAGATGAGTGAGCAATCCAAAATGGCAGGCTATAGCGCATATGGCTCTGATATATATAAGCAGATATACATCTACGGTGGACTTGATATGTCTCCCACGACCCTTAATCGAAGTTTTGGTTTGTCCTGGGGTGTTGGAGGTTGGTTGCTGATGCCATTTTTGATGCGTGCAGGTCAGGAAATAGTATCAAAGATGAAAAAGAGGATAGCGACAGAGCTGACTACTACATTTGCAAGTAATTATGCGAGCAAAGTCTCTCTTACAGAAGCCTTATCCTGGGATACAATAATAAAATCTTCGAAAAGGGCGACTGGGGAAAAGATACTAATAACCCCACAAAAATAAGTAATGACTAAATTCAATCGTCGTTTAGCTATCTTCCCTAAAAAATGTTTTTAGTCGGATTTTTAGTCGTTTTTTTTCTTCTGATCTTCGGAATTTCTGACGATAGCGTCTTGTTTAAAGGAATGCCGGTTAGTACAGGATGTGTCATCTTGATCTTTTTCTTGCAGTGGCTGGCTTTTGTTCCGGCATGCTTCCTAAAAACAGAAAAATTTTACGATCTGATGGGTGCGTTTACATTTATTGCCGTGTGCCTTTTGTCTTTGGTGCTGGTTTACCGATTTGATTCTAGATCTTTCCTGTTGTCGACCTTTTTGATTATTTGGGCGTCTCGCTTGGGATGGTTTCTTTTTTCTCGAATGAAAATATCCGATGGTGACTCCCGATTCGATACGATCAAAACCAATCCATCTAGATTTTTATTGGTATGGACGATGCAGGGAGTGTGGGTGACCGTCTGTCTATCTCCTGTGCTTGCAACAATCACTGGAAAGAGTGAAGTAAGTCTGTCGTTTGTGGATGCGCCAGGAATATTTTTGGCAAGCGTCGGATTTTTTATTGAAGCATTAGCGGACCACCAAAAAAGACGTCATAGAGATAGGCGCGGAGCAGAGATATTTATCTGCTCTGGATTGTGGCGATATTCGAGGCATCCGAATTATTTTGGAGAGATTGTATTCTGGTTGGGAATTGTACTAATGGCCTTGCCTGCAATGAGCGGATTTAATTATATTAGTACAATTGTCCCGATTTTTGTTTACCTATTGCTTACTAGAGTAAGCGGAACGAGATTGTTGGAAAAAGCAGCCGATATAAAGTGGGGTGATGACCCGCTTTATCAGAAATATGTGACCGAAACACCGCTGTTGTGGCCAAAGATAAAGTAGGCAAAATGTTTTTCCGGAATGACTTTGCAATGTTTAAAGATAGCCAGTGTTTTGTTTAGAGCAGTTCGAATCTTGAGCGTAAAAAGCGAGCGACTCCATCTTCTTGATGATGACTTATGACGGCGGTGGCGATGTTTTTTATGACCTGCTTTGCATTTTCAGGAGCATAGGCTTCATCTGACTCTAGAAAAAGAGAGAGGTCGTTATCGCTATCACCAAAGCAAATAATTTTATCAATGCCTAATTTTTCTTTAAGTACTTTCACCGCTCTACTTTTACTTCCTGCTGAGTGGTGAATGTCCATCCAGTTTATATTGGAATCTTCTATTGCCTGGCCACTGTAAGCCACTAGATCTGTTGAGTTGTTGACTGAATCGCAGATTTTGTTTATCACCTCAGCTGGGCCGATAGCACTTACGTTACTTATCTTGATTCCGGCAGGTATTTCTTCAAGAGGTTTCGTCGGGACTTGGGTTTCTTTACCGAAGAGTTGTAAGACCTTTTTTTCTGAAGTTGAAAGATGATTTCGATGATAAATCGCATGATCATGGTTAATGTCGATGGTAAAGACAAAGGGCGTTATTCCATGTTCCATAAGCATTGTGTTGAATGGATTGATATCAGGGAATTCGAGCAGATGGGTTTCAATATAGCATTTGTTTATTGGGTCAAAAGTCAGTACGCCGTTTTTTAGAATTATCGGCTCGTCAAAGAAATGACCGTTCAAGACATTAGACGCTGCATGCAGAGTCCTTCCAGTCGCCGCGGTATAGCGAATTCCTCTCTCTCTTAGCATTGATAGTGTGTCTCCGGTAAACGTTGAAATTCGAGAATCTTTACCAAGAAGTGTTCCATCTAAATCAAATACAAGTAGTTCCACTGGCTTTTTTGTACCTTATAAATTGGTTTTGATTAGTTACTGATCTAGAAGTGGCAGCAACACTTTAAGAACCGCTTCCCTTATTATAGGTTGCGCGGACCTTTTGGGATGTATGCCGTCTGTCTGCATTAGTGATCTGTTGAGTGCGATATCTTTTAATATGAAGGGACCAAGGATGGCTCCGGTTTCTTGTGTTGCTTTAACATATGCATTTCTAAATTTACTCGTATATCTTGAGCCATAGTTTGGTGGTATTTCCATTGGCAAAACAAGAACTCTGGCATTGGAATTTAAAGAAGACTGAATCATAGACACCAAGTTAGTCTCTAGTTGATCAATCGGATACCCGCGCAAGCCGTCGTTACCACCAAGCTCTATAATCACTATATCAGGACTGTATCTATCTAAAAGGTTATTAAGTCGCCGTCTCCCTCCGGCAGACGTCTCACCGCTAATACTGGCGTTAACAATTCGATATTCGATTTTATTATCTTTGAGGGTTTGATTGAGCAGTTCTACCCAGCCTTCCTCTAAAGACATTCCATATGCTGCACTGATACTATCCCCCATCATAAGTATAATCTTCTTCTGAGTCTCGCTATATGAATTGCCAGACTGAACCGACAGTAAGGCTAAGAACGTAAAAGCTATCGTAGCTAATAGGATGTCACGAATGATCAAAGCGGAAAAACTCCACAAGCAAGTTAAGATGGCCGAATCCGAGATTCAGATATTGAAAGGAATTGATCTTGAAATCAAGACCGGTGAGTCCGTTGCCATCGTCGGAGCCTCCGGTTCTGGTAAGTCTACTCTGCTTGCGATTTTGGCTGGTCTGGACCTGCCCAGTCATGGAAGGGTGTTGGTAGATGAGATTGACCTATCCAGCCTGAATGAAGACGGCAGGGCGAAATTTCGAGGTGATCACGTAGGCTTTGTGTTTCAGTCCTTTCAGTTGTTGCCATCACTCACCGCCCTCGAAAACGTGATGCTTCCGCTTGAATTGAATGCAAATCAAGCTGCAGCTGAGGCAGCAAGCCACTACCTGCAAAGAGTGGGACTAGAGCATCGGTTTAGTCATTATCCCAACCAGCTCTCTGGTGGCGAACAGCAGAGGGTTGCGATTGCAAGGGCCTTTGCAACAGATCCCGACATATTGTTCGCTGACGAGCCAACGGGCAATCTTGATGCCGATACAGGATTGGTTGTGATTGATTTGCTCTTTTCCTTAAATCAGGAAGAAGGCAAGACTTTAATTTTAGTTACGCATGAAAATGGGCTTGCTGAGCGTTGTGAGCGATCTATCAGCCTTTCTGGAGGAAAGGTGGTTAATATCTAAGTCTATGGCATTAAATCCCTTTAAGATTTTGGCGAGAGAATGGCGTGCAGGCGAACTAACCATTTTATCTTTTGCCCTTTTTCTGTCCGTTTCGGTAGCGACAGCAATAAGTGCATTTACAGAGAGGCTAGATTCTGCCTTGACCTATGAAAGTCATCGCTTTTTAGCCGCAGATCTTGTGGTTAGAAGTAGTCGAATCCTTCCTGTTGAGTGGTCAAGGCAGGCAATTGACCAAGGGCTTGAAGTAGCGTCCTCAATGGCATTTCCAACCATGCTTTATGCTCCCTTGGAAGATCGCATGAGACTAGTCTCAATTAAAGCGGTTTCCTCATCCTATCCATTGCGCGGTGAGTTACTCATTAGCGAAAAACCATTTGCGCAGGGTAGCGCCGTCAACTTTGGACCAGGTAGAGGTGAGGTATGGATCGAATCTAGATTATTTTCTTTTTTGGGAGTAGAGGCCGGAGATTCGGTTTCCCTTGGAGAGAGTGATTTTTCTGTGACCGCAGTAATTCGCTCTGAACCAGATCGTGGTGATGCGTTTTCAGGGGTGGGACCTCGTGTTCTTATGAATATTGAGGATGTATCGGAAACACAAATAATCCAGCCTGGTAGCCGCGTAGAATACCGACAGCTTTATGCTGGTGACCAAAGCGATTTAGATGATTTCTCTAAATGGCTGACTATACAAATTCAACCCGGCCAAACTGTTTTAGGTCTGGGAGAGATTCAGCCGAATATCGCTCGTGCAATGGACAGAGTAGAGATTTTTCTGGTATTGAGTGGAAGTCTGACAATCATCCTTGCCGGTGCCGCCATATCTTCTGCATCTGGGCGCTTTGCAGAAAGACATACTGCCTATGTAGCGATTATGAAAGCCTTGGGGTCACGTTCAGGAAGCATTTCTCTTTTGTATGCTCAATGCCTAGGAATTTTGGGCCTATTATCAGGGTTCTTCGGGTGCTTGTTCGGATTTATCCTTCAAGCCATGGCTTTTTCCATTGTTGGAGAGCGTTTGCCAGTGGATCCTGGATCAGCAGGAATAAGGCCATATCTAGCGGGTGCGACAACCTCCTTTGTTTGTTTGCTTGTTTTTTCTTGGCCCTCGATCCGACGCCTGTCTTTGGCGAATCCAATGAGAGTGTTAGGTCGAGATTTACCTGATAAGTCAAAGGGTTTTGCAGTAGATTATTCTATCGGGCTTTTATCACTGACATTGTTAATTTTCTTTTATAGTCAAAATTGGCAATTAGTGCTTTCTCTTGTATTTGGTTTAGTCATTGTTGTTATTCTGGGAGTCATAGTCTCACTAGCTTTTCTAACCAGCTCTCGAGTTTTAGGCATGCGTGCGGGTAGCGTATGGAGACTCGCCTTTGCCGGACTAAAACGGAGAGGATTGGTCAATGGGCTGCAGGTCGTAGTTTTTGCTGTTGCAATAATGATGCTCCTAGTATTGTTAGGTATACGTACTTCTTTACTCAACCAATGGGAAGCTCAACTTCCAGCTGATACGCCTAATCACTTTCTACTCAACATCGGGCCCAGTGACGTTGCTCAGGTAGAGACTTTCCTGAAATCGGCCTCAATTCCTGGATCTCCAATGTTCCCAATAATTCGAGGAAGGATCATCTCTATTAATCAAAAAGCACTACCTTCAAAAGATCCGGACGGAGCTGGGCGAAGGCAGCGTGAGGCTAACTTTACCTGGTCAGACGCACTACCTGAGAGTAATCAGATTCTGTCAGGAAGCTGGTGGGGCGATAATGAGAATAAACGTCTCGTGTCGATAGAGCAGGATTATGCTCAGCGTATGGGTCTTTCTGTTGGTGACGTACTGGGTCTGCAGATAGGTGGTTACCCATTAGAAGTCGTAGTTGCAAGTATTCGAGAAGTAGACTGGCAGTCCTTCAGACCTAATTTTTTTATGATTTTTCCTAGAAAAACCCTGTCCGATTTTTCCTCTACCTTCATGACGAGTTTTTATCTCTCACAAGATCAGAAGTCGGTACTGAATCAATTGGTTCGACAGTTTCCAACGATTACAGTAATAGAGATGGATGTTGTTTTAGAGCAGATCCGAGAAATCATTGATGAGGTTTCGGCCATCATTGAATTAGTGCTAGTTTTAGTGATTACCGCTGGTTCACTCGTGCTGATTTCTGGCGTTCAGGCAAGCTTAGATTCCAGAATGACTGAAAGTGCTGTCCTGAGAGTGATGGGAGCGAGAAAGAAATTAATATTGGGTGGATTGCTTATCGAATTTGCGGCGTTAGGATTTTTTGCAGGTATTTTGGCATGTGTTGGGGCGGAGGTTTCAATCTACATAGTCCTTACATGGATCTTAGATGCTCCTTATGCGCCGATTCCATGGGTTTGGTTGGTAGGAATTTCTGGCGCTATGTTGCTCATCGGGACCATTGGAGTACTAAGCAGTCGTAAAGTGGTGCTAAGTTCCCCGTTGCTGGTCCTAAGGGAGTAGTAATTAAGAGGTCTGTCTGCCAGCTAAAATTACTAGAGCAAGTGCGCAATGGCGTCGCGTTCTTCTACGAGCTCTTTTTCAGTGCTTTTCATTTTTCCTCGGCTAAATTCATTAATCTCAAGATCTTCCACAATTGACCACTGACTTTCTAGACAGCGACAGGGAAACGAATAGATAATTCCTTCTGCAATGTCATAAGCACCAGTTGACACTACTGCCATCGAAGTCCAATCATCGTCCGAAGTCCCCATTGCCCAAGTCCGCATATGGTCTATTGCCGCATTAGCCGCTGAAGCCGCTGATGACGCACCTCTTGCCGATATAATAGCAGCACCTCGCTGCTGAACGGATGGAATAAATTCGTTTTCATACCATTCCCGTTCAATAATCTCAGTTGCGATTTGATTTCCTACTTTAGCGTTGAAAAGATCCGGATACTGCGTGGCAGAATGATTACCCCAGATGGTCATTCTAGATATGTCAGTCAAAGGGTTGCTGGTCTTTTCGGCTAGTTGCGCTATTGCTCTATTATGATCCAGTCGAGTCATTGCAGTGAATTGCCTTGGGTCTATATCAGGCGCGTTACTGAGAGTAATAAGCGCGTTGGTATTAGCTGGATTTCCCACTACTAAAACACGTATATTTCTACTAGCCGTTTCGTTGATGGCTTTACCTTGAACGGAAAAAATCTGCGCATTAGCCTCTAAAAGATCCTTTCTTTCCATTCCTGGACCGCGAGGTCTAGCTCCAACTAACAATGCATAGTCACTGTCCTTAAAACCGACATCCGGATTGTCAGTACAAATAACGCCATAAAGTAATGGGAAGGCGCAATCTTCAAGTTCCATCTTTACCCCCTCTAGTGCCTCTAGCGCAGGGGTAATATCCAATAGCTGAAGAATAACGGGTTGATCTTCGCCAAGCATCTGACCGGAAGCGATACGAAATACTAACGCGTACCCAATTTGTCCGGCCGCGCCGGTAACGGTTATACGTACAGGTGGCTTCATTTGTTCTATTGACTCCTGTTATTGGATGACTGTTGATTAAAAAGTGGGGCGCATTGTCATTGTAAAGCCTTTGAAACACAAGCGGCAATGGCCGGCAGGTAAATTTTAAGTTGATGAATATCTATTTCTCATACAGCATTTATCGATTTCAGAAAAATGATGAGAGATTTAGCCCAAACTTAAAATTTATTCTTGCTTTTAAATAGTATACGAAATGGTGGTCATAGGAAGGCTTCATTTATCCTTGAGAGTCTGTGTTATTTTTTCTCTTTTGACTGTCTTAAGCAGGGAATGGAGTTTGCTTAATCGTTTTATTGGCGGAGTTGACGGAATGACGCGCCTTCGAATCTTCTGTAAGAATAACTAACATGGTCCGTTTAAAATTCTTCGTTCTAAATGTAAAATCAACTTGCTCTTTAATTATCTATATTTTTTTCAGGTGATTTGTGGATCCGCGCACAAAAAATAGTAATTCACGTAACAAGCTAACTAAAAGGTTAAGGCGGTTGGCAGGCAGTGCTATTGCAGATTATAAAATGATCGAGGAGGGGGACCTGGTTATGGTGTGTCTCTCCGGCGGTAAGGATAGCTATGCATTGTTAGATGTTCTGCTTGGATTGCGTCGAAGTGCTCCGATAAGCTTTGATTTAGTAGCAGTTAACCTGGATCAAAAGCAGCCTGGATTTCCGGAGGACGTGTTACCTAAGTATCTTGAGTTGCAGGAAGTGCCATTCTATGTGTTGGAGAAAGACACTTATAGCGTGGTTAAGTCAGTTGTTCCAGAAGGGAAAACTACTTGCGGGCTTTGTTCGCGCCTGCGCAGAGGGACTCTGTATGGGTTTGCTCAAGAGATTGGTGCGACTAAAATTGCGCTTGGTCATCATTTGGATGACATAGTGGAGACGCTTTTTTTGAATATGTTTTTTCAAGGCAAATTAAAAGCAATGCCTCCCAAGTTATTGAGTGATGATGGGAAAAATATAGTTATCCGGCCTTTGTCTTATTGTAGGGAGAAGGATTTATTGCGGTTTGCGAAATATAGAGAATTTCCGTTAATCCCTTGTAATTTATGTGGATCTCAGGAAAACCTTCAAAGGGTTAAGATTAAATCCATGCTTGCAAGTTGGGAAAAAGAATTTCCGGGAAGAGTCGAAAATATTTTCCGTAGTATCCAAAACGTTTCTTTATCTCAGTTAGGAGATTTTAACTTACATAATTTTGCTGATATGAAACTTGAGCGAGACACGGGTTTGTATCTGCAGAAAATTCTTACCGTTAACTCATAATGTGATGTCTATTTTGTTAGAAGCATTAGAGCTCACTGCAGAGCGCGGGCAGAGGAAACTTTTCAAGAACATTTCATTTTCAATTTCTGCTGGCGAGGCGCTCCACATTATGGGTGCTAATGGTTGTGGGAAAACAACTCTGATGAGGATCCTTGCGGGTTTGATTCGCTATGGATTTCAAGGGCGAGTTAATAGAAATTCCCCCATGTTTTTTATGGGCCATCAGCTTGCTTTGAAAGGGCATTTGACTGTGCTGGAAAATCTAAAACTTGATATATCTGGCTGGTCGGCGGCATCTGATGAGCTAATTCTTGAGGTCCTAACTCAGCTTAATCTTGAGTGCTTTCTCCACTCCTTTGTCAATACGCTTTCAATCGGTCAGCAACGAAAAGTTAGTCTGGCGAGAATTTTTTTGACTGACCATCTTGTGTGGCTACTAGATGAGCCATTCACCTCTTTAGACAAATCTTCCATATCAAAGGTTGAAGTTTGTATCACAAATCATTTGCTTCGCGGTGGTGCCCTCGTAATTACTTCTCATCAAGATATTAACCTTCCCAATGTTGATCTGAAGGTTGTTGAATTAGGAGGGCGTGAATGAGAGAACTCGGAATGCTTGAGTACCTTCAGCGGATTGTTAGACGTCAGTTCATTCTGGCTTTTAGGGTTCCTTCAGAATTTGCCATACCGATATCGTTTTTTATTATGGTGCTGGCTTTGTTTCCACTAGGTTTCGGCCCTGTCGTAAAAAATTCTGGAGTAATCTGGATTGTCGCGTTGCTGGCTAGTCTGCTTTCTTCTGATCGTATTTTTAAACAGGACTATGATGATGGAACTTTGGATCAATTGCTGATGTCTCCGCAATCTCTTTTTGGTTCTAGCCTGGCGTACATTTTCGTTCACTGGAGTCAGACGGGGCTTCCATTGGCATTGATCTCACCTCTGGTTGCAATAATGTTTGATTTGCCAGGTTCAGCAATATTACCTTTGGTTGTTTCATTATTGATAGGAACAGTTGTTTTGAGCCTTATTGGTGCAATTGGCGCAGCTCTAACCGTTGGCTTACGTAAAGGTGGTGCTCTAGTATCTCTCATCATTCTTCCTCTATATGTTCCAGTTCTGATATTTGGAAAAGCTTCGGTAGAGGCAGCTATACAAGGCTCATTTTTCTCTCCACCGCTTGCCTTGCTTACAGCATTGGCATGTGGAGCAGTCGCGTTCGCTCCTTTTGCTATTGGCGCTGGACTCAGGATAAGTATGGAGATTTAATCATTGGATTTTTTGTCAATCCAACTGTTTGGTTAGAGACGTATAATTTGAAATGGATAGGTTAGATATGTGGAAGTTTTTCCATAAGCTCGGATCACCACCATGGTTTTACAGCATCGCCGGTGCGATTTTGCGCTGGCTAGTGCCGATCACTTTATTTCTTTTGATAGTTGGGTATGCATGGGGGCTCTTGTTTACAGCACCCGATTTTCGCCAGGGCAACAGTTATAGAATAATGTATGTTCATGTGCCAGCCGCAGTGGTCGCTTTAGCAGGATACTATGTGATGGCTTTAGCAGGAGCGATTTGTATTATTTGGAATATGAAGATGGCTGAAATAGCTATGCGCGCTACAGCTCCTGTTGGTGCTTTACTTACTTTGATCGCTTTAGTCACTGGCGGAATTTGGGGTAAGCCAACTTGGGGTGCTTGGTGGGTCTGGGATGCGAGAACGACTTCAATGTTGATTCTTTTGTTTCTCTACATCGGGGTGATTGTACTTTACGAAGCATATGAAGATAAGTCTGGGGGGTCTCGCGCAGCCGGCATATTAGCTTTGGTTGGCACGGTAAATATTCCGATTATCTATAAGTCAGTAGACTGGTGGTACAGTCTACATCAACCAGCGTCCATCACCTTCACAGGAGGATCAGCGATAGAATCATCGATGCTATATCCCTTATTGCTGATGATAACCGTATTTTATTCTCTCTTTACTTGCTGTGTGCTCGCTAACATGAGGGTGAGTCTGATCAAGAGAGAGTCGCGTTCTTCGTGGGTTCGAACGCTTGTCGAAGAGGATTGACTTATAATGTATTTCGAATCGCTGTATGAAGTGTTTTTTATGGGTGGGCATGGCACGTATGTATGGTCAGCCTACCTTTTTACCTCGTCGGTGATTTTGATAATGGTCTGGCTTCCTATGGCCAGGCTTCGAAGATCAATTAAACGTTTAGCTTCTAAATTTAAGGCGGGCTAATGCATCCAGCAAGACGTCAGCGATTAGGTGTCGTATTAATTGTGGTTTTTTTTTCTAGCCTTGCAATTGGTCTCGTGATGTATGCGATGCGGGGTAATATTAATCTCTTTTATCCGCCATCGGAGGTGATTGCTGGAATTGCACCTCAGGGAAAGGCAATTCGTATTGGTGGAATGGTAGAAGACAAAAGTGTCCAAAGAAGTACTGATAGCTTGAAGGTAAAGTTTGTTATTACAGATTTTCAAGCCTCTGTAGAGGTGATTTATGATGGTATTTTGCCTGATTTATTTGGAGAGGGTCAGGGAGTTGTGGTCTTGGGTGTGTTGGGCTCGGATGGAAGATTCATTGCAAACGAGGTGTTGGCAAAGCATGATGAGAACTATATGCCGCCAGAGATTGCTGATAGTCTAAAGATGTCGAAAAAGATAAGTGCAGGTTATTGACCATGATCCCTGAGTTAGGTCACTTCGCGCTTATAATGGCCTTTGTGCTTTCCATCGCATTGTTCTTGATACCTCTTGCGGGAAGTTTTGTCTCAAATTCGGGTGCCATGCACTTAGCTGATTCACTTGCGGTGGGTGTATTTGTGTTTATAGCAATCTCATTTGGCTGTCTGAGTCACGCGTTTTTGACAGATGACTTCTCGGTAAGGTTAGTATCTTCCCATAGTAATAGCTTGCTACCGCCTATGTATAAGCTATCAGCTGTATGGGGAAATCATGAAGGTTCTTTGCTTCTTTGGTTGTTGATATTGTCTGGTTGGATGGTTTGCGTCGCCATTTCATGTAGAAGCTTGCCGCTTGTTTTTTCCGCACGAGTCCTGTCAATTCTTGGTGGTATATCAACTGGATTTTTAAGTTTTTCTCTTTTTACATCAAACCCTTATGAGCGGTTATTGCCGAGCATTCCAGCTGATGGATCAGATCTGAATCCTTTGTTGCAAGACATTGGGCTGATTATACATCCACCAATCTTATACATGGGTTACGTCGGTTTTGCAGTGCCCTTCGCTTTTGCGTTATCCGCCTTAATGCAGGGAAGACTTGACGCTGCATGGGCTCGTTGGTCTCGTCCATGGACAAACATTGCTTGGGGGTTTCTCACATTAGGAATTATGCTGGGGAGCTGGTGGGCATATTATGAACTAGGTTGGGGCGGATGGTGGTTCTGGGATCCCGTTGAGAATGCTTCCTTTATGCCTTGGCTAGCTGGGACAGCGCTTGTTCATTCCTTGGCTGTTACTGAAAAGAGAGGACTTTTTAAGAGCTGGACAGTTTTGCTAGCTATTTTTACTTTTTCACTGAGTTTGTTGGGTACTTTTTTGGTTAGGTCCGGTGTATTAACCTCGGTCCATGCGTTCGCAAGTGATCCCTCGCGAGGATTATTTATCTTGATTTTTCTGTTTCTCGTGGTGGGTGGATCGTTATGTCTATATGCGTTTCGTGCGCCGGCCGTTGCAAGCCGCATAGGATTTAATCTGGCTTCTCGCGAAAGTTTGCTTTTATTTAATAATGTGATTTTTCTCGTGGCGAGTCTTACGATATTGTTTGGAACCTTATTTCCACTTTTCATGGATGTGTTGGGTAAGGGTAAATACTCGGTAGGTCCGCCTTATTTTAATATCGTGTTCCTGCCTCTAATGGCTTTATTGATTCCATTTATGGGGCTGGGTCCAATAGCTAGGTGGAAAGAGGATCGGATTCGTTCGTGGCAGGAGCAGCTATCGACGCCGGTTATAGCAGTAATTATCTGTAGTTTAGTATTTCCCTTGATGGGGAAGGATTCGTTTAATCTGTGGATTGCGCTAAGTATTTTATTGGCAGGATGGATTTTAATAGGACTCTTGCGAAGTCTTTTTGACCGACTTCGTGGTATTCGCAGCATCACTACTCTAGTTGGACGGTTAACTCCGAGTTACATCGGAATGTTTCTCGCTCATTGCGGATTTGCTATTAGTCTCCTGGGTATCGTTGTCACGCAACAAAATAGCCAAGAATATGATCTTAAGATGTTGCCAGGGGACAGTAAAACATTATCTGGTTACACTTTTTTGTTTGCGGGAGTTCGATCTGTAAATGGTCCAAATTTTCTCGCTGAAGAGGCGATATTTGAGGTTACCACTGAAGGTAAATTAGTATCGACGCTATTACCTCAGAAACGAAGATACTTATCTAGTGATTCAATTATGACGGAAGCGGGAATTGATGCTGGCTTTTGGCGCGATCTTTATGTCGCAATGGGCGAGCCAGTTGGTAGCGAAGGTGCTTGGGCTATTCGGCTTCACTACAAACCTATGGTTCGCTGGATTTGGCTAGGAGCTATTTTTATAGGTATTGGTGGAATTTTTACGGCGTTTGATAAGCGATATCGTTATCGATATGAAAATCTAGTAACAAATGAATCAAATGAAGATCGAAAGTTTGCAGCCGCGCCTTAGGTTATTTATTCCCTTAGTTCTTTTTACCTTGATAGCGGTGTTTTTGTTTCGTGCGCTATCTCTTAACCCTGCTTCAATTCCCTCAGCAATGATTGGGCGATCTCTCCCAGAGTTCGAATTACCCGTTTTAGAGAATGAAAGGCTGACAAACAATGCTGACTTAATTGGCCGATCAATTTTAATTAACGTTTGGGCAACTTGGTGTGCGGCGTGCGTCATAGAGCATCCCTTCCTGATGCGCTTGGCCGATTCGGGTATTCCAATCTATGGAGTTAATTATAAAGATCAAGTGGTTGGTGCTAGGAAGTGGTTATCAGACTATGGTGATCCTTATGTCACAAATATAATCGATCAACATGGGAAGCTGGGATTTGATCTAGGAGTTTACGGTGCCCCTGAGACATTTTTTGTTGATGCTAATGGAATAATTCAATACAGACACGTTGGTATTATTAATGAGGACATCTGGACATCTAAGCTTGCGAGATTATATAGCGGCCTGGAAGAAGGAGTTAAGTGACTTGATCAGATTCTTCTGCGTATTATTTGTACTTGCCATGATGCTGCCGATTTCGACTCTCGCAGTGGTGGAGACATATCAATTCTCAGATCCTGCTCTAGAACTAAGATATCGCAAGTTGAGTGCTGAGCTTAGATGCCCTAAGTGCCAAAATCAGAATATAGCTGAGTCTAACGCGCCGATTTCGAAAGATTTAAGGCGAATTCTTTATGAGCAATTGGAGGCAGGTTCAAGTGATCGAGAGATATTAGGTTATATGTCTCTTCGTTATGGAGAATTCGTTCGCTACCGGCCAGTTTTTTCTCGCGAAACGGCTCTGCTTTGGATGGCACCGATTGCGTTCCTCTTTTTCGGCCTTGGGTTCTTGTGGTTTGTTGTCAAGCGAGGAGTGAGGAATGCTGGAGATGAGACTGACCTGCCTGCTGTTAGCGGAGATCTAGAAGCGTTCTTTACTAAGGATAATAGTAAGTCATGACCCTCTTTTGGTTAGGCTGTCTATTCCTTTTGAGTCTGGCGGCGTTTTTTTGCATTGTTGCTCTAGCTCCTTTTGATGGCAGGGGTGATTTTCGTTCAGCCAATCTTGCTTGGTACCAAATTCGCCAATTAGAGATTTCCTTAGAAGAATTTAATGCTGATGAGCTCGAAAATGATGCGAAATTGCGAGCGGAGGCGGATATTTCTTCTATCGAGCTACCAGAAAGACAACAACGAACTTTCCCTCGGGCGATTTTAGCGCTTTGTGTAATGGGGATTGGGCTAGTGATTTACTTCTTTTTAGGCTCAATCGAGGACGTGATGCTAAACCAACGCATTCAGGCGATGGAGTCAGGTTTAGATGATTCAGAGTTGTCGTCTCTGATGCTGAGCATAGAAGATAGGATAACGGATCGACCAAATAATCCTGACTACCTGAACCTTTCCGCTGAGTATCGCTTGGCGAATGGAGATTTTGATCTAGCACTTCATCATCTGCGTAAGTTAGTAGATTTGGTGCCAGACAATGCCTATGTCTTAGCTACTGCGGCAAGGGCGAGCTTTTTTGCCAATCAACGCAAGCTTGATCAGGAAGGGCGGTTATATGCGGAGAAATCGCTAACATTAGATCCGCATCAACAGATATCTCTGGGTGTCCTAGGGTTTGCAGCATTTAGTGAGCGTGATTACCCAAGCTCAATCAACTATTTTAGTCGATTGCTATCGTCACAGAACCCTTCTCCTGAAGAGCGCGCAATGCTGGAGGATTATATAGACAAGGCTCGTCGGCTTGAATCTAAAACATCTATCGAAATAGATGGTCTTCAGCGTAAGAGTTCTTTTTCTATCCCTGTGCGTGTCCTTCTTCCTTCAGATGCAATTTTTTCAGGCGACGAGATACTGTTCTTGTCTGTAAGAGATAACAATTCAAAAACTAAGATCCCTATTCTTGCTGCTAAGCGCAGTGTGAGCGACTTGCCCCTTTCAATGGACCTTGATGACTCTTATTCTATGATGGATAAAAGTCTCTCTGATTTTGATGTGGTTGAGGTGGTGGCCTTTGTCTCTCCGAAGGGATATGCAGGAGGTGCGTTTGCTTCTTGGACCGGTTCCTCTGGTCCCATTAGCGTCGCTGAAAATGACGTGAGGATAGATATTAAATTGAAAAGAAAAGATTTTTAGTCACTTTTCAATCAAACATGGTGTTATTCAAATAAAGAGGATACACTACATGTTGTGTTTAATTTTTCTATTATTTCAAAAAAATACTAACTATTAGTTTATAAAACAATTACTTATGATTGAATATAAAGGTTAAATGAAGTTAAAGACTATCAAGCTTGCTGGTTTTAAGTCATTTGTAGACTCTACTACGGTCGCATTTCCTGGAAATATGTGTGCAGTAGTCGGACCAAATGGTTGTGGTAAATCTAACGTAATTGATGCGGTCAGATGGGTAATGGGCGAAAGCTCGGCAAAGAATCTTCGCACCGAATCGATGGCAGATGTCATTTTCAATGGAACTGAAGATCGAGCTCCGGTTGGTACGGCGTCTATAGAGCTAGTCTTCGATAATGCCGATGGATCTGTGGGTGGCGAGTATGCCAGCTACTCAGAAATATCGATTCGACGACAGGTGGCTAGAGACGGCCAGTCGGACTACTTTTTAAATGGTGGTCGTTGTAGGCGACGAGATATTACTGATATTTTTCTTGGAACCGGTCTTGGTCCAAGAAGCTATGCCATTATAGAGCAAGGCACTATTTCTCGTTTAATTGAGTCTCGACCGGAAGATTTGCGTGTGTTTATTGAAGAGGCCGCTGGCATTTCCAAGTATAGGGAGAGGAGAAAGGAAACAGAGAGCAGAATGAAGCGAACTACTGATAATCTTGATCGTCTTAAAGATATTAGAGAAGAGTTGGATAGGCAGCTGCAGCATTTGAAGCGCCAGGCTCGTGCTGCAGAAAAGTATGGTTTGCTAAAGGAAGAAGAGCGTCGGCTGGACGCTCAGGTAAAAGCATTGCAATGGAAAAAATTACAGTCTGAGTTAGATGATGCGATGAGATTGCAATCTGAGCTTGATATTAAATTCGAAGCCGCTGTTGCTGATCTTCAGAAGATCGATACTGACATAGAGAGTTCTAGAGTAGAAGTTGCTGACGGCACTGAAGTGTTAAATTCAGTTCAGTCAGAGTACTACGCTGTGGGAGCCAAAGTGTCGCGCGTTGAGCAAGAGCTGCGTCATATTGAGGAGCGATCCCAGCAACTTTCGGCGGATTTCGAACAAACAAAATCGAGCCTAGATCAGACCGAAGGACACCTTGTTTCAGATAAATCTAGGTTGAAAGAGATTGCGGATAATTTGGTTGAAATCAGTCCCAATCTAACGGAACTTCAGGATCATGAAAACTCAGCTGCTTTGTCCTATGCCGAGGCTGACCAAGCGATGCAGAGCTGGCAGATGCGTTGGGAGGAGTTCAGAGAGCGAAGTGCTGATGCCAATAAACGGGCCGAAGTTGAGCGCTCGAGGATACAGCAATTGGAGGAGGCTTTACTCCGATTGCAAGAAAAGAGTGGACGGCTAAAAGACGAAAAAACCGAGCTTAACTCGCTTGATGATCCCGGGTCGCTAGAGATATTTGAGGAACGTAAACGATCGATCAATGAAGAACTGGCATTAGCTCGAGCGGAGCAAAATAAATGTACTGAGATTTTACAGACGTCTAAGAAAGATGAGCAAGTGCAAAGAAAATTATTGGATGAGAGTCGAGAAAAACTTCAAAGGCTTGAAGGACGGCGAGCGTCACTAGAAACATTGCAAGAAGCAATAGGAATGAATTTCAGTCAGGAGCTCGAGACATGGTTTGAAGATAATAAAATCGATTCCAAAGATCTAGTTCTTAATCATTTAAATGTTACGGATGGTTGGCAGGAGGCGGTAGAACTCGTGCTAGGAGAGTGCCTAGGGGCAGTTTGTGTCGACAGTATTGCAGAATTTGAAGATGGAATAATTGATTTCATGTCCCATTCATTTAGATTGGTGGAAAAATCTTCCCATCAGACCGCCAGTTCTAATAATCAATTGAGCCGCTATGTACACGGTGGAGTGGCCCTAGAAAGCTTGTTGGCAGGTGTAATTGCCGCGGAAAATATCGAAGAGGCATTTGCGTTGCGTAACAGGCTAGGTCCAGGTGAGTCTGTCATTACTCGAGAGGGATTGTGGCTTGGATCAGATTGGCTAAGAGTGGGGCCATCAGATTCTGCCTCTCAAGGCAGCATTAATCGCCAACTAGAACTGGAAAGCATATCTAGCGAGATAAACCAAACTAAGTCAGTCTGCACGCGTTCTGAAATTCAAGTAGAACAATTGCAAGAAGCGATAGTGCATGCAGAGAAGATGCGTGATGAGATTCAGCTTAAGATACAAAATCTTTCTTCTGAAGAGGCCGCAATCGCAGCAGAATTGTCTGCTAAGTCTGCCCGTCAAGATGAAATATCAAAACGATTAGAAAGAATTGAGCTGGAGATGATTCGTTTAGCTAGTCAGTCTACAGAGGATAAGCAAGCGCTTTCAGAATCCAATAGATTGCTTCAAGAGGCTATTGAGAATGTTAATCGCTTGGAGGAGGATGGCAGTTCAATTAAGGGAGAGCGGGACGCTTTAAAGATCGCTCTTGATACGGCATCAGAGAATGTCAGTGGTGCTCGTAGCGCTGTGCAGGAGGTTGAGATGAAGCGCCAGGCGCTCGACTCTGAGCAAGAGGCACGCAGCGAATCAATATCTCGTGTGGAGAGTCAAATTATTGATCTTAATAACCGGCTGGTGCAGCTTGAAGATGCGATTAATGTCACTCAGCTGCCAACAGAACAACTCAAAGTGGATTTGGAAACTCATTTGGAAAACCGGTTGCAGTCGGAAGCTCGTCTCTCGGAAGCTAGACAACAAGTAGCTGATTCAGAGCATAAGTTGAGAGAAAAAGAAGGTCTGAGAATCCGTTCCGATCAAGGAGTTCAAGAATGTCGATCAGTCTTGGAAGAGAGAAAGATAAATAATCAGGGATTGATTGTGCAGCGAGATACTATTCAGCAGCAGTTGAGTGATCTTGAATTGAGCCCTTTAGATTTATTAGCGGATCTTCCTGAGGATGCTAATGAAGCGGATACTTCCGAGCAGCTGTTAAAGGCTGCGCAAAGAATAGTAAGATTGGGTCCGATTAACCTTGCTGCGATAGACGAATATGATCAACAAGCGGAACGGAAAAAGTATCTCGATTCTCAAAATGACGATTTAGAGGAAGCGTTGGCCACCTTGGAGTCTGCAATAAGAAAAATAGATAAGGAAACTCGAAGTCGATTTAAGGAGACTTTTGAAAAGGTTAATGATGGATTGCAGGGCTTATTTCCGAAAGTTTTTGGTGGAGGGAGCGCTCATCTTGAAATGACTGGAGGTGATTTGTTAAATACCGGTATATCGATAATGGCTCGTCCCCCTGGAAAGAAAAATACCACTATTAATCAGTTATCTGGTGGCGAAAAAGCACTCACAGCGATAGCACTTGTATTTTCTATATTTAAATTGAACCCAGCACCTTTTTGCATGCTGGATGAGGTTGACGCGCCATTGGATGATGCAAATGTAGAGAGATATGCTCGTATGGTCCGCGAGATGTCAGATTCTGTACAGTTTATTTTTGTAACCCATAACAAGATTACTATGGAGATGGCTGATCATCTAATGGGAGTTACTATGAACGAGCCCGGAGTTTCCCGTCTTGTATCTGTGGATGTACAAGAGGCGGTAGAAATGGCAGCGAGCTAGAGAGGATAACTTGGATTCTATTCAGATCGGATTGACGTTGCGAGATTGGATAGCGCTCGGAGGAGTTGTTTTAATCTTAGGTGTCTTGATCGATGCATATAGACGACTAAAGCAAGACCAGAACGAAATTGTAGATAATACTTCGGGTAATAATTCTGTAGATGAAGATTCAGATTACACGGATCTTTCTCTTTTGAGCGAGCTACCTAACGGTGGAGCAAGACCTGTAGGTCGAGAAGCAGATGAGATTCAACAAGATTCTGTTATGAGCTCATCTAAGGAAGAGATAACCAGTTCTCGATCACCAGATGGATTACCCCAAAAGACCCTTGTAGGATCAAATCAGGAGAAGTTATTACTTGCGGAAGATACGGAAATTCTCGCCCTAAATGTGATTTCTAACCAGGACAACTGCTTCTCTGGTGATGAAGTGCTGAGAATTTTGTTAGAACATGATTTGAGGTTCGGTGACATGCAGTTTTTTCATCGACATGAAGAAGCCACAGGTAGGGGGTCGATCCTCTTTAGTGTTGCAGACATGATGAAGCCAGGGATCTTCGACATTGACAATATGTCAGCACTGCAGACCAGAGGATTAGTATTCTTTCTAACGTTGCCAGGACCCATACATATGCTCGCGGCTTTTGAAATGATGCTTGAGACGGCTACTTCAGTGGCTGAACATCTGAATGGAGATCTACGCGATGAGTCTAGAAGTGTTCTGACCCAACAAGCGCTTGATTACCATCGACAAAAAATTAATGAGTTAGAACATCGTCGTCTTGCTAGGGCCCAGTAGGAAAAGGTTCTGGCAATGTCTCTCGGTGAGGCCAAACGTAAGTTAAAAAAAGTCCGTGCTCAACTAGAAGTCTGGAACTATCAATATCATGTTCAGGACCAGCCTGCCGTGACGGATTTAGAGTATGACCGATTATTCCTTGAGCTTCTTGATATTGAAGAAAAACATCCAGAGTTAGTATCTGAAGAATCACCTTCTCAGCGGGTGGGAGCGCCCCCAGCGGATGGTTTTGAACAAATTAGTCATCTTATGCCAATGCTATCACTTGAGAATGCTTTCTCAGATGATGATTTGGAAAGGTTTGAAAAGCGTATATTTGACCGTCTTAAGCTAGAGCGTTATCCATTAAAGTATTGCTGTGAACCGAAGCTGGATGGCGTGGCAATTAGTTTGCTATATGAAAAGGGAGTGCTGATTAGGGGCGCAACACGCGGTGATGGTTCTGTTGGTGAAAATATCACTGGTAATATTCGTACTTTGCACTCCATACCGCTGCGTCTTCTTGGCTCTGGCTATCCTGACCTTCTCGAGATAAGAGGAGAGGTCTATATAGCAAAGGAGGCGTTCGTAAATCTTAATAAGAGGTTAGCGACTGATGGTGAGAAAACCTTCGTCAATCCTAGGAACGCTGCAGCGGGAAGCTTAAGGCAGCTTAACCCAAAGATAGTTGCTAGCAGGCCGCTCGTTATGTGCAGTTATGGTGTTGGACACAATGAAGGTCGAGGTTTGGCAGAGTCGCAAATGGAGAGACTCGAGCAACTTAAGGGATGGGGTTTTAACGTTAATTCTGAAATTGGTTTAGCGACTGGCGTAGATGGATGTCGACAATTCTATTTGGACTTAGAGAAAAAGCGAGCGAGCCTAGGGTATGAAATTGATGGTATTGTCTACAAAGTTGATGACATTGCGCTACAAAGAGTATTGGGGGAGGTTGCCAGAGCGCCGCGTTGGGCGATTGCACGCAAATTCCCTGCGCAAGAAGAAACGACAACCTTATTGAATGTTGAATTTCAAGTGGGTAGAACTGGCACGATCACTCCAGTTGCTCGACTGGATCCGATTTTTGTTGGCGGAGTTACGATCAGTAATGCGTCATTGCATAATCGGGACGAGATAAAACGCCTCGGAGTTCGTATCGGAGACAAGGTGCGGGTTCGGCGCGCTGGCGATGTAATTCCTCAGGTAGTCTCCGTTGTTAAAAGTTCATGTAATTCCAAAAAATCAATTATTCGTTTTCCTACTAGGTGCCCTGTATGTGGATCTGCTGTCGAAGAGGTTGGTGATGAGGTAGCCATCCGATGCTCAGGTGGCTTAGCGTGTTCGGCTCAGCTTAAAGCTTCTATTCGTCATTTTGCTTCTAGACGCGCCATGGATATAGAAGGCTTAGGAGATAAGCTCGTGGATCAGCTCGTTGATGAAGGTTTGATCAGGGGTATTTTCGATATTTATAAATTGCGCCCCGAGCAACTAAGTAAGTTAGAGAGGATGGGAGAAAAGTCCGCTAGAAATCTGGTTTCTGCAATTGAGCACAGTAAGGCACTCACGTTACCACGGTTTCTATTTGCGCTGGGAATATTAGATGTGGGCGAGGTGACGGCACAAAATATTTCATATCACTTTGGGTGTATAAAAAAAGTTATGACAGCTGAGGAAATTCAACTGCTCAAAATTGATGACGTTGGACCGGTCGTGGCACAAAGAGTTCAGGCATTTTTTAAGCAGCGATCAGTTATCAAAATGATAGAAGAATTGCTCTCAATAGGAATTTCTGGAAAGTGCGAGATTCGTAATGTCGATTCCGAGACGCATCCTTTAGCTGGAGAAAGCTGGGTGATTACTGGAAAACTGGAGTCTTTTACTAGAGATCAAGCGAAGTCAAAGCTTGAGCAGCTCGGTGCAAAGGTGTCTGGTAGCGTCTCGAAAAAAACCGTTCGTGTTTTGGCTGGTAGTGATGCTGGATCTAAATTAGCCAAAGCAGAGTCGCTTTCCATAAACGTAATTAATGAAAAAGAATTCAGTGAATTAATCTTATCTTATGAGGAAACTTCATGATCTTACGCGTTATAGGGGTGACTCTTCTTTTTACCGTGGGCGGTTGTGCCACATCACCACCAAATAATGTTAATGATATTTGTTCGGTGTTTAGACAAAAAAAAGGTTGGTACGATGCGGCGGCTGACTCAAGAGATAAATGGGGCAGCCCGATCGCTGTAATGATGGCAATGATGCATCAAGAGTCAACGTTTCAAGCTAAGGCAAAGCCGCCCAGGAAAAAGATATTTGGATTGATACCAGGGCCACGACCTTCCAATGCTTATGGCTATAGCCAAGCCCTTAATTCTACGTGGAAGAACTATAAACGAAGTGCAGGTCGCTATGGTGCAGATCGCGACGACTTTAATGATGCGATCGATTTTATCGGATGGTATAACGATCAATCATCGCGCCGCAGTAAGATTTCAAAGTCCGATGCCTACAACTTGTATCTAGCGTATCACGAGGGTCAGGGTGGATTTAACAGAAAAACCTATCGATCAAAAAAGTGGTTGATTAAAGTGGCTAGAAAGGTTCAAGGTCAGTCAAAGAAATATCAATCTCAGCTTTCTGGCTGTGAGAAAAGTTTAAAAAAGAAACGAGGAATATTCGGTCTATTTGGATAAGGTCACATGGAAATCTAGAAGATAGAGGTGATCTACTGCTGCCTCAAATTTTGGTTTTAGCAGTATTTGCAGTTACATTAACAAGTAAATGACTAATAATTCTAACGAGGTATTACTATGAGTACGCAGCGAAGAACTGGATTTGTCTATGACGAGCTGTATATGTGGCATGACACTGGGAACTACGCTGGGCCAATGCCCTACGGTAACCCGGTGCAGCCATCCACTCATGCGGAAAATCCAGAAACAAAGCGACGCTTGCGTAACCTATTGGAAATCTCCGGACTGACAGAGGATCTGCATTTGATTAAGCCGCGGATGGCTTTGGAATCAGAGATTCTTGCGTTTCATACACCTGAGCACCTCGAAAACGTCAAGTTAGTTAGTGCAGGTACTGGCGGAGATGCAGGGGTTTTTACCCCTGCGGGGCGCGGCAGTTTTGAAATCGCTATGCTGTCCGCGGGTGGCGTGATAGGGGCACTAGAGTCCATTCTTGCTGGCGACGTGGACAACGCATACGCTCTTGTTAGGCCGCCTGGCCATCACGCCATTGCTGGTGAAGGAATGGGATTTTGCATCTTTGCCAACGCGGCGCTGGCAGGGCTTAAGGCCCTCGATGAAAAGGGGCTCAACCGCATTGCCTTCGTTGATTGGGATGTGCACCATGGCAACGGCACTCAGAGCGCGTTCTATGATGATCCTCGAGCGTTAACAATTTCTATTCATCAAGACAATTGCTTTCCGCCTGACTCTGGACATATTCACGAACGAGGGGAGGGAGACGGTAAAGGTTTTAATATCAACATACCCCTGCCTCCTGGTTCTGGTGTCGGGGCTTATGAGGCTGCTTTTGACCAGATCGTTATCCCTGCACTAGACGCTTTCCAACCCGAATTTATCATAGTTCCTAGCGGTTTTGATGCGGGGGCCTACGATCCGCTAGGTAGAATGCAAGTTCATAGTGACGGTTATCGAAGCCTGACTAAAAAGCTTGTATCTAGTGCAGAACGCAACTGCCAAGGCCGGATCTTGATGACACACGAAGGAGGGTATAACGAATGGACGGTACCTTTCTTTGGTCTAGCAGTATTGGAGGAACTATCGGGTAAAAAAACGGAGATAGATGATCCATTTCTGCCGTTGCATGCTGGCCTAGGGTATCAGGATTTGCAGGAGCACCAGCAGAAAGTCATCGATGCGGCACGAGTTGATCAGCCGTTGTTGGCATAGAAATTTAGCAGTGGCAGTGACTCCTAAAGTGGTTTTAGCATGCGGTGTTAGAGTGCTTCAATCCGATGATCAAGCATAGTTATTTATTTGTGATATACTGTATCATCAAAGGATTGATCTTTATTGGATCTTGAGAGATGACCGACTTTAAAGAAGCTATCGAAAGTGCAGAGCGTAAGTGCTCCCAGCGCGGGATAAAACTGACCAGAAGAAGGCGGGAAGTCTTAACCACGTTGCTGGAGGCCAACAGAGCTCTATCTGCATATGAGCTGGTGAATCTTTGCAATGAAAGCAGCAATGAACCTATGCCCGCTATGTCTGTCTATCGTATCCTTGAGTTTCTCCGGGCAGAGCAATTTGTGCACAAGCTGGAAACTGCCAACAAATACATTGCTTGTAAACATATTGCTTGCGAGCATGAACACAAGCAACCTCAGTTCTTGATCTGCAACGATTGCCATAAAGTTCAGGAGTTAGATACCGCTGTCGAAGCTCTATCTTCAGTAGAGACGGCTGCGAGCATGTTGAATTTCAAGCTGCTTAATCCACAACTTGAGGTGAGTGGATCCTGCGGGCTTTGCAAAACTTAGGGGTGCTAGGAAGAAAATGACAGCATATGTGACACAAATCAGGCCATCTGCGGATAAGACTGCCATTAGTCTTTCGCTTCTTTGCGCATTGCACTGCTTGGCCACACCCGTCTTAATCACAGTTCTCCCATCTGCCATTGCTTTGAGACTAGAGAATGAAATTTTTCACCTTTGGATGTTGATTGCCGTCGTGCCGATAAGCTTATTCGCCTTAACTCTAGGTTGCAGAGAACATCGCAATTTGGGTGTGGCAGGGGCCGGTACTATTGGCATAGCTTTGATGTGCGGGGCTATCATCTTAGGGGACGATATTCTAGGACCCTTTGGCGAACGTGCGTTAACCCTCTTGGGAGCAGGTTTGGTAACTGGAAGCCATGTCCGAAACTTCATCATCTGTAGGCAATCCAAGATTTGTGATTGTTAGATTGATCTACAGGAGAGTTCCATGAGAATAATTACAGCCACGATCGGATCTTTTATTTTTATATCCAGCCATGTATTGGGGCAAGGCAGTGGGCATGGGGCTCATCTTCATGGCGTCGCTGAATTGACGGTCGCTGTAGAGGCGAGTGCGATTGAGATGATGTTCACAGCCCCAGCTGCGAGCGTCGTAGGATTTGAGAGCAAAGCTGCTAGCTCAGAGCAGTTGAAGGCTGTTGAAGACGCAAGATTAGTGTTGCGTGATCCATTTCGGTTGGTCACTTTCGTTGGTAAGGAATGTGACTTGGTTCAAGCGGTGGTAGATCTCACCGCGATTTCTAGTTCTCAGAAAGATGAGCACGATGATCATGACGAAGGCCACGATGATCATGACGAAGGCCATGATGATCATGATTCTGTCGATGACGAAGAATCTCATAGTGACATCATTGCGAAATATGAATTTAAGTGTTCTAGCGATGGTCAGTTAAAGAAGCTTAAATTTGGTCCAGACCAACTACTTTTCGGGTTAGATAAAGTAAATGTAATGTGGGTTTCTGAGAGCGGGCAAGGCGCTGCGGAAGTGACCGCTGATCAGTTGGTTGTCGAACTAAATTAATCTGAAGAATTACTTTTCAGCGACTCAATAGCTGTATGGCTCCAAATCCAGCATTGCCATTGAGTAAGCGGACGTGGCCATGTCGTTTTCTTGAAAAGTTGTGCGCAGCTCGCCCTTAACCCAAAACGGATCATAGAGCGCTGATAGCTGCACTCCTTGAGGAGAATTGACCAAAATGATTTGATTTGGCGGTGGAGGTGGCATGTGTAGGCACGCACCAAAATACGGGACCAGGAAAAATTGAGTAACAGTTTGCTCGTCATCAAATTCCAGCGGAACGATAAAGCCAGGGATCCTCACCATCGCTCCGTTTAACTCTGAATTAATCTCAGTTGATACCAGAGCCTGCTGATAGGCATCTTCGGTGTCGCTTGGGTCAGAGCCTTTTAGTCCGCTACCAATCTGGTCTTCCGCCGAGCCATCTTCAATCTCATCCAGATAAGACGGGGGGTTCATCAGTATTTCAAGAATTTTCGGAGGTATAAGATCAGGCCATTCTAGTGTTTGAAATTCATCTGTCGCGGAGTCCTTGGGCAAGGTTGATTCTGCGGCACCTCCGACTGAAAAGATCGCAAGGGACAAACATAAAAAATAGCTTAACAAGCGTCCAATTACTTTCATTCAAATGACTCATGGGTAAAATTAAAAATCTATTAGGGTATGATACACATTATCGTTTTATTCTTGCAATGAGTTGGCGGGTTGGCATTAACCTTTATTGAGAGACCATGGACATAAGCATACGAGAAATGAAGTTCTCTCATGATGAGACTTCGAAGAACGCTCTTATAGACATCAGCTCGTGGAGCGTAGATAGGGGAGAGAGAATTTTTGTCCATGGACCCTCCGGAGCTGGAAAATCTACCCTTCTTAACCTTGTGAGTGGTCTCCTTAGCTGTTCTGAGGGTGAAATTTCGGTACTTGGTGAACGACTAGATCGACTAAACAGTCGTCAACGAGATCGTTTTCGCGCCAATCATTTGGGTTATGTATTTCAGCGCTTTAATCTAGTGCCTTATCTAACCGCAATCGAAAATATAGATTTAGCCAGAAGCTTTTTGACTAGAAAGGATCGTCTGTCGAATAAATTAAAAGCATCAGAGCTGCTGGATTCGCTTGATCTGGCTTCAGACGATTGGAAAAAGCCCGTTTCTCGACTTAGCACAGGACAGCAACAGCGTGTAGCAATCGCCCGAGCCTTGGTAAACACGCCCGAAATACTAATTGCTGACGAACCCACTTCTTCCCTAGACCAGCAGAATCGGGAGAACTTCATGTCAATGTTAATGCAGCTTGTTGAGAGTAAGGACATGACTTTATTATTCGTGAGTCATGACATGTCACTCACGCAATATTTTACTCGAG
>CAJXCR010000020.1 GCA_913051825.1 uncultured Halieaceae bacterium | reverse complement strand
AAAGCGGAATAGAGTGGGTTGAGTCGCTCGTCATTTAAAGAGATACCAAAATCGGTGCCAATATAGGCGCCAAGCAGGCCCAAATTATTTACAGATCTATCTAGCTCATCAATGGCCGCGCCAATATTTTGCATCGGAAGTGCTGCCAATCCTGCAAGACGATCGGGATATAGCGATAGAATGTTTGCGAGTGCCGCATTGTGTTTCTTACAGAATACGATCGCATCTGAATCTTCTATAAAATGAAAATAACTGAGAGGATTTGGAGAAAGGATTTGCATATCGATCCCCGCTTTATCCATCGCTTCAATCCTAAGATCAGTGTCCATAAAGGGACCACCCTCATAACGAACGCCATCTAATTGATATTCTCCAACACGAAACCAAGGCGTTCCATCACAGTTGTAGCCAATCTCTGGACCATGTCTACCTGCCATACCCATGCTGTCTGCCAAAACGACATGTGCATGGACATCGATAGATTTAGCCTTTGCTAATTTTTCCAATACCTCCATAAATATACTTCTTTAAACCACTCTGGAAATGCCACCATCAACTGGAACGGCAACACCAGTCACGTAGCTAGCTGCATTAGACGCTAAAAACACTACCATGTTGGCAATTTCATCAGCCTCAGCTAATCTACCAAGAGGCACATTCTGAGCTATCATCGCGCGCGCCTCTTCTGTCGTAATCCCTTCTGCTGAAGAACGTGCCTCAAGAAGAGAGGCAACTCGATGAGTATTAGTCCAACCCGGACAGACTGTATTTACTAAAATACCATGAGGAGCAACCTCATTCGCTAGTGTCTTCGCCCAACCCAGAACTGACAAACGCAAACTATTAGAGAGCATCATATTATCCATAGGCTGGCGCACTGAATATGAAGAGATGTTAACAATTCGTCCCCAGCCCGCATTTTTCATTGATGGCAAAACTAAATTTGTTAGTCTTATCGCAGACTGAACAGTTAAATTAAAGGCATCCTGCCAAGCTTTATCATCTAGATCTTGATGACCTCCGGGCGGTGGTCCTCCTGCATTATTTATTAGTATGTCGATCGAACCGTATTTTTCTACCACATACGCATGAAGTTTTTTTAGTTGATCTGGATCAGAAACATCGGCGACAAATGAATTCACTTCCCCTTCATGAGACATTAGTTCAGCGCGAGTCTGTTCTAATTCTTCAAGATCTCTCGCACAGATCACTACTCTCGCTCCTTCAGCCAAAAGACCAGCAGCCGAAGCTCTCCCTATTCCCTTGCTTGCTGCGGTTACCAATGCTGACTTGCCTTTTAAACCCATGTCCATTTACATCATTCCTCCGGGGCTATAGTTATAGTGATGCCATCAAGTGATTCACTAATAGGCATCTGACAACTTAAACGAGACGTTTTATCATCGAAATGCCCCTGATATTGTAGAAGCATATTCTGAATATCATCTCGCTCAGGAAGTCCATCCAAGCAATCCTCATTAACAAAGATATGACAGGTAGCACAAGAAGCACACCCCCCACACACAGCTTCTACATCAAGATCTTCATCATAAAGAACATCCATCAACGTGCTTTGCCCAGGTTTAGTGGATAATTTGTGCTCAGCACCCTGACGATCGATAACATTGATAGTGATTAAAATATGATTTCGCATAATCCAAAATTAATAAGATAATAAACCCTTCACGAAGAGAGACCGATTCTGCTTGTCATAAGAGATTAAAATCATCTTTGCTAATCCTGTTTAGAGAATCGCAACTGGATTAATAATCATTTGCACTGCACCTCGGATCTTTGCTTGGCCTAGAACAAACAAAAATTCTAACGCTCCGTCTCTAACCAGCGGTCCTGTATTCATAGCCTCTAAAATATAAATACCACTCTCCTGGAGAAGCACACCATGCGCTGGAAAAGAAGGACCACCGGCCGCCGCGGGTACCGCTTCTACAGAAAATGTATCAGCACCTACCGCGATTACCTTTCTTGCGGCAAGGTGCCTCGCGATATTCACATCTATCCCCGGTGAACCTGAACCCCACACTGAAGGATCATTTTTAAAATGAGCATCAGTCCAACCGGTATGAAACAGAACCACATCTCCTTCTTGAATTATGGTGCCTTGCGAGGTTTCGACAGCTTGCAAATCTTGCACCGTAAAACTCTGACCCAATTTCATATGAGAAACGCCAAAATATTTGGCCATGTCTAACACGATACCTCTAGCGACTATCGGAGGAATTTTCTCAACGCCAAACTTAGTCAGCCCTTTTATATCTGCAAAATCTTTACCGGGTGTACAGTTGTAGAAAATACCTCGCTCATCTCCTACATGACCAAGTCCATCTATTTGAGAGCCGATGCCCAACCAGCCTTGAAAAATATCATCATTATAAGTTCCACCTGTGATCTCTCTCCTACCAAATTGCTGGCCAGGTTGAACAATTTGAAGCGACAATCCTCTTGGTGGATAAGCCGGTGTATTAGCATCGACGACAAGTCCTAAACTATAAGCTTTACCTGTCTTGATCAATCGAGAAGCATTTAGGATGCTCTTAGGAGAGATTAGATTAGCATTCCCGATTTCGTCATCATCCCCCCACACTGAAGAATCGCAATTTTCTATTGCCAACGAGTGCCCAGAAGACATCAAAGCAAGACTTACAATACATATAAAAAAGTGTCTCATAACAAGATTACCTTTTCCGCGTGACAAATCAAAATCTAGTAGAGATCGCTAGTATTAAGTTTTGTATCTGTTGTCTATGATACCTCTGCTACTGATAAGGATGAAGTATAATGTTACTAACTTATTCATAGTATAATACGTAACGCGGATTCGATGGAGATATAGCAGTGAACCTAAATCAATTAGAAATCACTGAAGAAGAATGGTTTGACATATATTTAGCGCATGCAGATGGATCCCGTGATGATCTAATTCCATTTCCAAACGAAGACATCCAGGTGCTCACAAATAATCAAAAAGGTTTAACTACGGCAAGAGGTGCCATAGATATCTGGAGCACAATCAAACAGAGCTGCTCTAAAATTCGGAAACTTGAACGCGACTGGAAAGTCCTAGATTTCGGATGTGGCTGGGGAAGAATCACTCGACTTCTACCATATTATTTTGATGAATCTAATATATTTGGAGTGGACGTGGATGATCGACTGATCTCAAGTGCAAATATACTACTCCCAAATTTGCATCATTCACTAATAGAAAGCATGAAGCCAATCTCTTTTGACAATGAGAATTTCGATTTGATCTTCGCCAACTCTGTCTTTAGCCATCTATCGGAAAAATCCGCCAGATACACGTTGAAAGAGATGAGCACGAAAGTTAAAAGTGGAGGCATTATAATTACTTCAGTTCTCGAGCGATCCGAAATGGAAAAGTTCTATGCAAATGACATGCAGAAGGAATGGATTACAAATATCCTGGGAGATAAAGAAAATGCTTCCCTCGAGCTGTCAGAAAAAGGCTTTATCTGGGGAGATACCCATAGGTGGGATAACTACGGGATTGCTATAATGACGACTGAATGGATAGAAGAATTATTCGCCGCATGTGATCTTAAATTAACATCCGTCGACGCAAAGCAGCATGCTGGAGGACAGCCTTTTAAAATAGGTATAAAGGTCTAGCTATTAGTTTGTAACCCTTGTCGACTAGCCCAAAAGATGGCTGCTTACTAGCAAACCTGTCGTTTTAAATCATTCAAAGCTTTTTCTAAATAGAGGCAATTTAATTTCGCCTCCCCATTCTACAAATTCAACTAGTAAAGAATCACCAATTTCACAACGACCCGGCTCTCCGATTAATTGACTCATCATCGTAGGCCCTTCTTCAAGTAGCGCTAAAATCACAGTATATGGAGCTTCATAGGCGTCTGTGAGCGATCTTCTGACTACTGTAAAACTCGACAACGTCGCTCTTCCGCTAGCATTGACCCAACTAATCGAATCGTCACCACAGCTATGGCATACACTTCTCGGATAAAATTGATAAGTATTACAACCTGAACAGAACTGGAGTCTAAGCTCATTCTGATTACAACCATCATAGAATGGCTTAGAACAATGCGTCAAAGGAGGCAATAGCTTCTCCATTCTCAGTTGCCTTCTGAGCCGAAAATCAAGGTAGTATGAGACGACATTATCCCACCTTGACCATGGACCAAACCAACTCTTGCACCTGAAATTTGTCTATCTCCTAAATCTCCGCGAAGCTGTTGAGCGGTCTCGGTAACGGCAAATAGAGAACCTGGATTTCCAGAATGACTATGAGACAAGAGGCCACCGTGAGTATTGACCGGCAGTTCTCCTCCCGGACCTAATCGATTTCCCTCTACATAAGCTCCACCTTCGCCCTTACCACAAAAACCTAAATCCTCAAGCTCAATGATTACTGTTGGAGTGAAACAGTCATAAAGTTGGGCGAAGTCTATATCACTAGCAGATAAGCCAGCCATCTCATAAGCCAAGTCACCCGACTCTTTTGCCGCGGAAGTCGTAAGACTTTTCGCTTGGCTAACATGCTCATGCGAATGGCCCTCTCCTGCGCCAAGAAGATAGACAGGAGCATGCTGGAAATCTTTCGCTTTTTCTGAAGAGGTAAGAATAATCGCTGCTCCGCCATCGGACACAAGGGAGCAATCCAGCAAGTGAAGTGGATCGGCTATTAAACGAGATGACAGAACATCATCGACAGTTATAGGGTCTCGCATCTGAGCGGCTGGATTCAATACGGCATGGCGTCTTGCGGCAACTGCCACCTCAGCAAACTGCGCCTGAGTTGTCCCAAACTCTCCCATATGGGCCTGGGCAATAAGCGCATAATACGCTGGCACTGTAGGCCCATACGGCTGCTCAAACTGTGGATGACCTGTCGAGGCTTGAACTACGAGTGATTGCTCTCTGGTTAGTCCAGTGCGCATACAATCCGCCATCGCGACTACAACAACCTCAGCCATCCCAGTAACTATTGCCGAAGCTGCATGATGAATCACAGAGAAAGTTGTTCCCCCACCTGCACCTGCTGAAAAACAATATCTTGGGAAGATTTGCAAATACTCAGCAATAGCCTCAGCATGATACATGATAGGTTGAGCCATAGAATTGCAGGTAATTAGACCGTCCACTTGATCCTTTGAAATACCTGCATCGGCAATCGCGCCTAACGCGGCTTCTACACAAAGTTCTGTTGGAGTTACATTAGGTAATTTCCCAACCTCCGTGTCAAAACTTCCAACTATAGCTACCTCTCCGCGAAGGCTTACACTGGCAACCACAAGCTACAAACACCAACAAATTAAAAAACTCATCAGAACTTCACCACTGCACTTCCAGGAGCCACAATTTCTCCCTTCGCATTTTTAACAAATACCTCTATCTCTGCAGTATTACCCGTGTCATCGACACCGGTTATTACACCCCCACTAGTCAATGTCTCGCCTACGGTGGATGCCAATCGATTTGAATAACTAATAGAATGAATTCTGCCGCTATCACCTAACCACTCCTGTATGCACTGATGTAGCCAATCACCTATTAATGGCCCGGGCACGATCAAACCTTCATACCCCTCTTCACGTGTGGCGTATTCATAATCAAAGTGAATACGATGGGCATTCCAGAGCGATGCGTTATACAGCATCGACTGCGCAATATTCGGCGTGTATTCACGTCCAGGAATTTCATCACCAATGTTTTCTTTAGAATATTTCATCTCATTAATGTCGTTCTTTTATCTCTAATCACTAGATCACCCTTGTCATTGGTAATCTCCATCAACACCTCATAAAAGATAAGATCTCCAGAACGTCCTTTCTTTTCATAGATATTTGTCAATGTTCTAATGGCAGTCAGCCAATCGCCTGGAAAAATAGGCTTGAGGTATTCAAAATCTACACCACCTGCCATGGCTTTAAACAAAGGCAAGTTTGGCAGTAGAGAATCGATATTCACCCCGTCATTGCTCAGGTCCTCGAGTTCCACCACGTCCCAGAAAAGATGCCAATGAAACATCGGCGGAGCTTCGTCTCCATTAAGATATTTTTTCTGTCGGTTACTCGTGGCTACTGCATACTTGCGAATATCTCTCCTAGTCACGAGTTCACGTTGCGGCTTCGTTTTATTTCCAACAAACGCCATAATCTCTGGTGTTAATAAAGAGCTCAAATTGATCGATTCCTTTTACTCCAATAAGGATCTCGAAGTTCCCGTTTAAGAATTTTTCCAGTAGGAGCTTTTGGGAGCGCATCTACAAAATCTACCGACTTTGGTTTTTGATACGAAGCCAAAAGTTGGCCTACGCTAGATATGATCTCATCTTCTGAAGCATCAACTCCGGGTTTTAGCACCACCACCGCTTTCACCGACTCACCCCATTCATCGTCAGGAATTCCAAATACAGCACACTCCAATACTCCACCATGCTGAAGTATCGCCGCCTCTACCTGAGTGCTATATATATTTTCTCCACCAGAAATGATCATGTCCTTGGCTCTATCAACGATAAAAACGTAACCGTCTTTATCCCAATAAGCGACATCACCCGTGTACATCCAACCATCTCTGATAGTTTGAGCTGTCAGATCTGGTCTCTGCCAATAACCAAGCATATTTGCTTCAGACTTCACAGCAATTTCTCCGGTCGTCACACCATCTCGCGGCACTTCATTACCATCACTATCAACTATCTTCACTGATGTCACAAACCCTTCTCTACCGCATGAATTAAGCCGATCACTATGCACATCGCTCAGAGCAGACTCATGATCCTCCTGTGAAAGGAAAGTCATTGTGGTGCCTTCTGTTTGACCATAGCCTTGAATGATCGTGCAGGGAAAGGCCTGATGAGCCGCGGAGATGACGCTATATCCCATTGGCCCCCCACCGTACTGAATATTCCTTAGACTACTAAGGTCATAAGAATCAAAATTCTCTACTGCCATCATCCAATTTAACATGGTTGTAATGCCCAAAAAGGCGGACACTCGCTCTTTTTCAATAGTTTCTACTGCTAGCTTCGCTTCGAAGTTTATAAGTACGACGGGACAACCGTGAGCATGGTAATTAATCGCAAGAGCCATAGGGATATGGAACATTTGACCCGTTAACATATACACATCAGTTGGAACGATTCTCTCCCCAACCGTTTGATTTAGCATGCCCATATACAGTGAATGATGAGAATGCAGGGCTCCCTTTGACTCTCCAGTCGTCCCCCCCGTATATAAGATTAGCCCTGGATCATCTTTTTCTACAGGATCTGACAGAACTGGTTCCTGTGCAGAAAAACGAGTTAGAAATTTTTCATAATCGTCCTCGCTTTCCGAGTTTATCCAAAGCCAATTCGGGACGGCTATTTTTTTCGAGAGCTCCTCGCCAATTTCTTTAAAATCCTTTCCAACAACGATAAGGCTAGGCGCACCATCCTCCACAATTTTTGCAAGCTCAGATACCCCAAGCCGCCAGTTTAATGGCTGAGCGATAAAACCCATTCGCATAGTGGCATAAACCACTTCCATAAATTGAGCGCAATTCTTAGATAGAATTGCTACGCGATCTCCTTTACTCAATCGAAATTCATTAACAAATCCATTTGAAAGTTTACTGACTCTATTGTCGAGCTCACCAAAGGTTTGCCGTCGTCCTGAAGACACATCCACAATTGCTTCTCGAGATGAATCGAGACGAGCTATCTTTTTTGGAATGTTACCTATATTCAACGACTGTGGATCCCTTTAGTAACCGCTATCCAAATCTAGATGACGTTTTTTTATTACCCACTCGGATTGACTAAATTCAACATGATCCGTGTAAATGCCAGCAGTAATTAGTCTAGTATCACCATTCTCGGTGGCTAACAGCGTTAGGTTAGAGTAAACGACAGAGGCTCCTTCGAGTTCACTAAAAAAAATATTGCTAATCACGTGACGACGAACATCTTGCTGGCCACTCATGGCATTTTCAAACATTTTCCGAAGCTGATCGCGGCCATTGAAAGGCCCCACTACATCACCTCCAGCAATACACATAGTCATCTCCGCATCCGCAGAAAAACAGGATGCTAGCATATCAAGATCTCGCTCATCATAGGCATAAGCACAACGAGCCAACAACTCCTGAATCATTAGTTTCTCTTCCGCCTTGAACACTGGTGGTCTCCCTGTCTCAGATCTCGAAACTTTCTACAAAAAGTCGTGTTCCCAGTGCTCAACTCGCTTGTTACTAAAAAGCAGCATTGAGGTTCAACACCGGTTCTCTCACCATCGAGAATAATTACGTTTTGAATTTTATTCAATTAATAGGGTAACACAAACGGGGGTCTTAGTTAATTACATTAACTAAATGAACTTTTGGACTGTATAATAGTCTTATTGTAAACATGAGTTTATTATACCCCCATCCAATCTTATGGCTCTACTTATGACCTCAAGTACCCCGGCGAAAAAAAACAGGCATACGCAGAAACATAATCGCAAAATGCTTGTCTTCAGATCACTTCATGACAGTATTATTGAAAAAGGTTATGCAAGCACTACTCTTGAAGATGTTGCACGCGGTGCTGACATGTCTCCAAGTCACTTGCTTTATTACTTTAATGGCAAGGAAGATGTTCTCGAACAGTATTTTGAATACGTATCTGAACGATTCCTAGTTCAAGTACAAAGTTTAAGAAACTCGGAACCATCGAACCAACTTAAAGAATTTACAGATATTTGGTTTAAAAGTGGAAGCTCAACAAAAGAGGAAATTGGCTTTATGCTGGAATGCTTCGGCGCGGCGGTTAATAACAAGACCCTTCACACTATTAAGACCAGCTTCGATAAGAATTGCAAAGCAGTTCTAGAGCAGATTTTTACAACATCTAATAAAATAACAGCTCTTAGAGAAAATAAAGATATCGCGGAGACAACTTATTCTCTTATGATTGGCCTTCGCTCTTCAGTTTATTTTGACGATATAGAACTTGAGGAAGCTAGACGACTATTTTATAAAGCCGTCAAGCAACTCAGTTGAGAATCTAAGGCAAACGCGGTAATACTTTTTCCGCGATATAATTAAGACGTCTATTTCCTGACTCTACTGGCTCACCAGGAAACTGCGCCCAAAAATGAATGTCCTTAATATTAGGATAGATCATGCTCAACTTCGTAAGTTCACTTACCGCCATCTCGGCATCCCACAACTCATAAAGCCCATTTTCGATTGCCGAATCAACATCCTCAAAAAGTGGAACCTCATCAGGAGGACCAAACGCACCCCATTTAATGTATTCGTTGATCTGATAAAGCACGTGTGGTGCAATCTCTGCCGCTTCTTTTTCCGGATCATCAGAAATAATGGCCCAGCACCCTAGGATGATATCGCCGTCAGCTATCTTTTTACCCTGTTTTTCTAGTGCCTCATTGTAGGTATCCATACCAATGCCACCGGTGGACAAGAAGCCATCAGCAATTCTTGCAGCGCGTTCGATGGCAGGAGGCACCATCCCACCCAAATATATCGAGGGAATCTTTTCAGGTGCTGGCGTCACAGAAAGATCACCTACTGAAAAACGCTTTCCCGAAAAATTTACTGGCCTACCTGACCAGCTCCGTCGAACGATCTCTATGCCCTCTTCTACCAAGCTGGGGCGATGAGAAATTTTCCGTTTAAAATAGTCAAATTCAAGCTGTCTATATCCAATACCAACACCTAGATCAAACCGACCGTTAGTGAGGAGAGATAAAGTTGCTGAGTCTTCAGCTATCCGCACTGGATCATGCAACGGCAACAGCATTAGGTTGGTACCCAATTGCATTGTCCTTGTATTAGCACCGATTGCAGATGCCAATACCAGAGGAGAAGGGGTATAACCATCTTCACAGAAATGATGTTCTGTTAACCAGCAAGATTTAAAACCTAACTCTTCGGCCTGGACAATCTGATCCAATCTCTCTTTATAAAATTGGCCGAAGGGTTGCTCCCATTCCTTAGGATTTCGAAAATCGTACCAAAGTCCGTAATTAATATTGTTAGACATAGAAATTTTCCTATTGCAGCTGAAGGCAGTGTTTTACAAAAGAGACTAACTCAGCATTGTAGAGCTCTGTTTCATCAATAAATGGAGCATGACCACTTTGCTTCATCTCCACAAGTTTTACACTCTTTCCATAATCTGCAACAGATCGACTGATTTCTGGGTCTACGATCGCATCGTGGCTTCCTACAAAACTAACTATTGGGATATCTAAATTAGTTAGAATTTCGCGTTGGTCTAACGGCCCTAACTCAGCCAGCGCATCCACGGCAGAAGGTGATGCCTGCATAAAAATCTCCCACATCCAATTGATTTGTTGCTCAGTAATCTCTGTCGCGCATATCCCTTGAGACAGACCATATAGAAAATTAACACGATCAGAATTAATCGCTTGTACCGTTTCTGCCAAAGCGTCATCTGTTCCGCCATGAGGAAAATCGCTTTTCTGAAGATAGACAGGCGACGCCCCGCAAGTCAAAACTAGTCCTGCACAGATCTCTCCAAGTCGTTCAGCACTGGCAGTCGCTACTGCCCCACCCAAGGACCACCCATTCACCACCACTTTTGCCAAGTTCAGCTTTTGCACAATCGCGACAACGTCATCAGCAATCGCCGAAATACCTCGATCTTGAAAATCCTTATCTGAACCGCCGCAACATCTATGATCAAGAAGCACAACTCTCAAGCCCTCATTAACAAGAGCTTGCAAGGAATAGTCCCAGGTTCTAAGAGACATACCCCATCCATGAATTAATAATAGCGCAGTATCACCTGCTCCATGATCTTCATAATAAATTTCTTTCCCATTCTCTACATTCAGTTTAGGCATTATTCACTCCTACAATCTTACTTAACGATAATAATATCTAACGAACCATCGACACTTAACTTTCTTAAAAGCTTTTTATCTATTTTACCAACGCTAGTTTTAGGAATCTCATCCGTAAAAACCCAATATTCTGGTATCCAGAATTTTGCCACTTTTCCAACTAGAAATTCACGGAGAACTTCGGCACTCAAATCACAATCTTGGCACACAATAAGTGCAAGAGGCCTTTCCTGCCATCGCTTGTCAGAGATTCCTACAACTGCTACTTCCTTTACACCAGCATGACCAAGCAATACATTTTCAAGATCTACTGATGAAATCCATTCACCACCAGATTTAATAACGTCCTTTGTACGATCGGTCAGCTGGATAAAATACCGCTCGTCTATATATCCAACATCACCAGTACGAAGCCAACCATCATCCGTAAAACTCTCTGCAGATTCATCAAGGTGGTAGCTACCTGTGATCCATGGGCCGCGAAGTTGAAGTTCCCCAATACTTACTCCATCGTTAGCTACTTCATTACCAACTTGATCCTGCAGGCGAACCTCAACACCAGGCACAGGTCTTCCACTCTTAGCTCGCCATATCGTCTCATCCTGATCACCACAATCTTTTGGAGGATGTGAAAGTGCACAAAGAGGGCTAGTCTCTGTCATACCCCATCCTTGCAAAACGGGCACACCCCAAACTTTCTTAGCCTCGTCAATTAGTGAGGGTGCAACGGCAGAACCACCACAGACCAACATTCTAAACGAGCTCATGTCCAACAATTTTTCTTCAGGAGCATGCAAAAGATCGCCCAAAACCGTAGGGACCATCGCAGTAAACGTAGGCTGTTCGCTTGCTATCATTTTCCTAATTGCTTCTAACTGAACATGCCTCCCCGGCAATACAAAATCACTACCACTTAACCAGCCACTGTAAGGCAAGCCCCACGCATTTGCATGGAACATTGAGGGTAAAAGTAAGATTCTATCTGCCTCACTAATGCCAAAAGTATCTGCAGCGCGCGAAGCGAGTGAGTGCATGAAGGTCGTGCGGTGACTATACACCACACCCTTTGGATTGCCGGTTGTACCAGAAGTATAACAAATAGCAGCAGCACTATTTTCATCTACAGCTGGCCAAAGAAACTCAGATCCAAATTCTTGAAGAAAAGAGTCATAATTGAGCCACTCCTTTGGAACATCTTTTTCTCTAGTTCCCGTTATCAACACATGCTCAACCGTCTTCAATAATGGCCAAACAGGCTCAAACCATTCCAACAATTCCCCGTCTAGAATGAGAACTTTGTCTTGCGCATGGTTAATTACATATGCGATCTGCTCTGGCGACAACCGAATATTTATGGTGTGCATTACTGCCCCCATACTGGGAACTGCCAGATACGCTTGCATATGCTCTGTATTATTCCAACTAAAAGTGCCTACGCGATCTCCAGCCTTTACACCTAACTTTGATAACGCATTCGCAAGTTGACCTACCTTGTTAGTAGTCTCAAAAAAATTCTCGCATACGATTTTCTCGCCGTCGAAGCTGCATATCCTGCTCCGAGAAAATAATTTCGAACCATATTCAAAAATCATCCTCACGGTCATCGGCGTGTGCATCATAGTAGATAGCATTACCAATCTCCCAACATGGCAAGACGTGCTTCTGATAATAAAGCCGGAACATCATGCTCAAGACCTTTGGCATATTCCGTATTAATCTCTCCATTGAACTGTAAACAATACGCCCCCTCAACAATCGCCGCCAATCGCCAAAATGCGAACGCCATATAGAAATCCATGTGGTGAATCTCGACACCACTCTCAACAGACCAAAGCGATACAAGTGTCCTTCGATCTACTATTCCCTTCCTCCTAGAAACCTTCTGAATGTGACTAAATCCTGGATTTTTAATCTTACGTGGGCCCCAAAACATCAAAAATAGTCCGAGATCTATTAGGGGGTCACCGACCGTTGCCATTTCCCAGTCAATTACAGCCTTCAACTCTGGTTTGTCTGGATCACACAAGGTGTTATCTAAATGAAAATCTCCATGTACGACTCCAGGTGGTGAATCCACAGGCACATTTTTTAGAAGCCAGCAGCCAACTTCTTCAACCTCTGGTAACTCCCTAACATAAGTATCACGACGAATCGAAAGCCACCTTTGAATTTGTCGTTCCAAAAACCTTTCGGGCTTGCCAAGCTTGGCATTGGAAAGCTTATCCCAAGGAGCTCTAGCAATTCGCGCTAATTCACGCACAGATTGTTCACCAAGTGTATTTACAGCGGAGGTGCCGTTATATGTATTCGGAAGTGTGTTCGTGATTGAAACACCTTCAACGCACTCGATCAGAGAAAAAGGTCTTCCAATGATGGATGCATCTTCATTCCACGCGACGACTTCAGGTACAAGAGCATGTCCCTGAAGTTCAGACATAACCATCGCCTCTCTTTGGACACCCAAGTGTGCCTTTGGGGAAATGGTATTTGCTGGTGCAGAGCGCATGACAAGGTTACGCTGGTCGGTCTTTACCAACTGAGTAAGATTTGAATTACCTCCACTCAATTCGGACTCTATCTTAGCATTAGATAAACCCAAGGTATTTTTGCACCACCGGGAAAAATTTTGTTCTATCTCAGATAAGGAATTAGCCTGGGACACCAAAACTACTCATTAATCCGCCGTCTACGGGTACAAACGCGCCTGTCATGTAGGTACTGGTAGCCACCCAGTAAACGACTTCTGCCACCTCCTGTGCTTGACCATACCGCTTAAGAGGTATGGTATTTCTCATTGACTCTAGAGCTTTTTCTGAAAGATTTCTTGTCATATCCGTCAAGACCAAACCAGGGATAACCATATTCACGGTCACTCCCTTTACCGCCAGCTCAACCGCCAACGCACGAGTAAGACCGCCTAAGCCAGCCTTAGATGCAGCGTAAGCAGAGTCGCCAGGAAAACCTCTAAAACCGACTACGGCACCAACGTTGACGATTGCACTGCCTTGATCAAGATAGGTTGAGCTATGTTGAATGACATTCATAGCACCAGTTAAATTTGTGTTTAGGACGTCTTTCCAGTCCTTTTGTTCCAAACGAGATATCTTACCTCCTCTGTGAAACCCGGCATTATTAACGACAACATCTATACGTCCTAAAGAATTAAAAATTTCCTCCACTACATTTTTAACCTCTTCAGAATTGGTTACATCGCAAGAAAATCCAATACATTGAGGACCGCATTGTTTAGCAACTTCCGTCACTTCCTGACCTCGCGCAAGAAGTACGACTCGCGCACCTGCTTCAGCAGCGCACGTAGCAACCGCGAGGCCAATCCCTCGAGACGCTCCTGTTACAATCCAGACTCGATCTGCTTCAACATTTTTCATTTGCGATATATCTTATTGAGGAAACTTGCCTGACCACCTCTTGGAAGTATAGGATTGCCGCATCCGAAGTCAAGCTGAGAGCCAGCTGAACTGAGGAAACCTTTTTCCTCTTTGCATAACACTAGGGAGTAGCACGTGAGCTGGAGTTTCGAGACAGATCAGGATTTTGAAGATCAACTAGAATGGATAGACGAATTCACTACCAAGGAAATAGAACCACTTGATTTGGTTTTTAGAGACCCTGGTGACCCTTGGGATCCCAATTCGCCTGCCGCTAAAGCAATGGAACCTCTTAGACAAATCGTCAGGCAGAAAAAACTCTGGGCCTGCCATCTGGGACCTGAACTAGGGGGAGAAGGATATGGTCAGGTAAAGCTAGGGCTAATGAATGAAATCTTAGGTCGTAGTCGATTTGGCCCGAGTGTATTTGGATGCCAAGCTCCGGACTCCGGAAACGCAGAAATTCTGGCCCACTTTGGGACATCCGAGCAAAAGCAAACCTATCTCACTCCTCTGCTAGATGGAAAGATCGCCTCGTGCTACTCAATGACAGAACCTCAGGCGGGATCAGATCCAGCTGAATTTACTTGCATAGCTAAAAAAGATGGTAATGACTGGATAATAAATGGCGAGAAATGGTTTGCATCCCATGCCCGCTTTTCAGAATTCCTCCTTGTTATGGTTGTAACTAATCCAGAGAGACCTATTCACGAAGGAGCTTCCATTCTACTAGTGGAAAAAAATAACCCTGGTTTAGAGATCATTCGCAACTCTGCTGTCGGGCCATATGTCGAACAAGGTGACGGTGTTCACGCATATCTGAGATTCACTAATTGCAGAGTACCGGCTGCCAATCTTCTCGGCGAAGAAGGCAAAGGTTTTTTAGTGGCACAAACAAGACTTGGTGGTGGGAGAGTTCACCATGCAATGAGGAGTGTAGGCGTTCTAAAAAAAGCAATGGACATGATGTGCGAACGCGCACTTAGCCGCAACACAAAGGGAGAACCTCTAGCCTCAAAACAACTAACCCAGGAAAAAATTGCCGACTCATATACGCAAATACTTCAATATCGACTTCATGTACTTTACACAGCCTGGCTAATCGATAAGCACAAGGAATATAATCGAGAAGTTCGTAAAGAGATCGCAGCTATTAAAGCTGCTACTCCTAAGGTGTTACAGGATGTGATTTATCGCGCAATGCACATTCATGGAAGTCTTGGAATGTCCGATGAGACTCCTTTAATGACTATGTGGGCGAATATTCCCGAGCTGGGTGTTGTTGATGGTCCATCTGAGGTTCACAAAGTAACCGTGGCACGAGCGGTATTAAGAAATTACTCTGCTGCTCCTGGACTTTTCCCTACTTACCATACACCTGAACTGCGTCAGTTGGCTGAGCAAAAGTATGGCCATTATTTAAAATAATTGGTCTTTTAATAGAGCACTACTAACTCGTTTCAATAGTCTGAGCTTTTATCCAGGTACCGATCAAATATTCATTTGAGGCGGATTGTTTCTGTTTTTCAGACTAGCTAAACGCTAGCTCTGGAAAATCTTGACTCACAGATTCACGCAATCTGTCGTAATAAACACCGGCACCACCAAAATAAATTAACACCCGTGCTTTGCGATTCTCAATGTTTGCACCCATCATCCAAGAATGCACCTCATCACCAACATCCATTAATGTTTGCTTATGAACTTCCGAAACATGTGCCGACCATTCTTCCTCTGCTTCTATTCTTGGTGTGCAAAGATTATGCCCTTCACTTTCCATCTTTCTTATGCAGTCGGTAATCCACAAAACATTCTGCTCTATCGACGTGGGTAGATTCGCAAATGGTGCTTGGGGACCCGTTATAGTGAACAAGTTTGGGAAATCTGCGATACATACTCCCATAATAGATTTAGATTCGGTCTCCCATTTTTCTCTAATCGTTGTACCGCTAACACCACGTATATCAAAAGCTTCCAACGCACCGGTATAAGCTTGAAAGCCAGTAGCGAACACTAGAATGTCGAATTCATAGTGATTCTGTGCCGTTTGAACACCACTGTGAGTAATCTCAGTAATGGGTTCTTTATCTTTAATATCTACAAGATGAACATTGTCTCGATTGAATGCTTCGTAAAAACCGTGATCCAATGGTGGTCTTTTAGCAAATAGTGGATAACCTTTTGGAGTCAGAAGATCTGCGACTTCGGGATCATTCACTTTCTCCTTCATCTTATTAATAATAAAATCAGCAGCCATCTTATTCGCAGCCGGATCTACCAAGAGATCATCAAACGTTTCAAATACCCATCGAAAGCTACCTTGCCACTTCTCTTCAAAGATTCTCTGACGCTCTTCTGGCGGCGTGTCGACAGCATTTCTCCCTACTGGGCTGTCAAAAGCCATACCAAAAACGTGGTTACGACATTTATTGATGATCTCGTCATAATTTTCTTTAATTTCCTTTTCCCACTCTGGGGTCATCGGTTTTTGCATCGCAGGCATAACAAAGTTAGGTGTGCGTTGGAATACCGTTACACTTTCTGCAGTTTTAGCCATTACCGGCAACATCTGGACAGTGGACGCACCACACCCAATGATTCCGACTCGTTTGCCCGCATAATCTAAGCCTTCTTGAGGCCAACGAGACGAGTGAAAACAAGGTCCTTTAAAATCTTCTCGACCCTTAATCTTCGGTATAACGGGCTGGGAAATCATGCCCATCGCACTAATAAAATACTTACACGTAAACTCTTCACCATCACTAGTTTTGACCAGCCAATGACCAGCATCATTTTGAAATTCAGCGCTAACAATCTCAGTGTTCAATTGAATATCGGGCCACATATTGCACTTATCAGCCACGAAATGAAGATAACGATGGGTTTCCTCCCAACCTGGATAACGCTCCGACCAAGTCCATTCCTGCATAATCTCCTTTGAAAAGGTAAGGCAATAATAATACCCCTCGCTATCTGTCGCGGCTCCAGGATAGCGATTCCAAGTCCAAGTTCCGCCTATATCCGCGGCTTTATCAAATACTCGAACAGAAATATCTAATTCCCTCAAATGATGAATAAGCGCAAGGCCGGCAAATCCGGCACCAACAGCGATGGCATCGTAGTCAACTTTTAAAGACACTAGAAAATCTCCTCGAAATTAAGTGAAGCTATATTTTAAAAACCTACTTTAAGAAGAAAAATCTCGCCAATTTAATTAGCTAATTATTTCCCTAATACTAAGATCTAGTTTAATCTTAACGTAATTGAAAGTTATTCAAAAATCAGAATAGCAAAAATGATCCAAAAGAACATTAATTTGTAACGAGGGAATCCGGATGAGAGACAAAATTCTAGCAAGCTTAATCATCTTAGCAGGCACCTTTACTAGCGCTGTAACAACAAGAGCAGAAAGCACTGGTTTAGAAGAAATAGTCGTGACTGCAAGAAAACGGGCTGAAAATCTTCAAGACTTGGGGCTATCTGTAAGTGCACTTAATAAACAAGATATTCTGGAGAGATTTGACAGTGATTTATCCACATTACAAAACGCGGCGCCTAATTTAGTGATCCATGATATCCAACAGGGTCCCGGCAGCCCTGCCGCTATTTCCATTCGTGGTATTGGAACAACGGATGTAGAAAAGAACTATGACCCAACTGTTGGCGTTGTTATAGACGGCATCTTCATTGGTGTGAATTCTGGCGCAATGCTTAAAGCAATCGATCTAGAAAGTGTTGAAATTCTTAGAGGACCACAGGGCACGCTTTTCGGAAGAAACTCCATCGGAGGTATTATTAATGTGAAGAGAAGCAGACCCGATTTCGATGGAACTTCAGGCACGATAAGAGTAGGCGCCGGTAACGAAGGAAATACCGAATTAGATGGTTATGTAAATTTCACCATCAGCGATACCCTTGCATTTCGTTTAGGAGCGGCAAAAAGAGATAGTGATGGCTTCTTTTATAATGCCACTTTGGGACGAGATACCGGAGAATCCGAGTTTACAATCATCAGCCCCAGCTTTACATGGAAACCCAGTGAAGATGTTGAGGTGTATTATCGCTTTGATAAATCAGATCAAGAACAAGACGCCAATACTATTCTCAATCTAGCCCAAACTGACCAAGTCTTTTGTTCCTACTACCAACAATGCTCTCAGGGACTGCAAACACCGCAGGCTGGATCAAAATATACGGTCTTACAAAATGATGATCCTCCCTATCAGACCTACTTTGATTCGAAGACTCATATCCTCGACATTTCTTGGGAGATAAATGATCAATATAGCCTTGAATTTGTCTACGGAGGTTTTGAAACGGAAGAAGCCGTTTACCAAGACTGGGATGCAACACCACTGACTCTTTATCACACAGATCGCCCCGCAGAATGGGAACAAGATAGCTTTGAATTGAGGCTCAACTATTCAGGAGATCAGCTCAAGTACACAGCAGGCTTATACTACTGGGATTCCGAATACTCGATTGACTTGACCAGCTATATTGGCTTCGGTTCAGCGATCGGGTTTTGGCCAGCTGAATTAGATCCTTTCTTTATTGCCCTAGATCAGACGGTCGCTCAGGAGACTGAGTCAACTGCATTCTTTGTTGAGGCAGACTATGACTTGTCTGACTCTATTACTCTCACTCTGGGGGGGAGATATACAGAAGATGATAAAAGCAGTGCCGTCACTGATGCGGCAACTCCCGGACTGCTTGAAGCTGGCGGCCCTAGCAACCCATCGAAAGCTTCATGGAGCGAATTCACTCCAAAAGCCGGAATACGATATCGAATCAACGATGACGCGATGGCTTATTTTCTGTACTCAAAAGGCTTCAGGGCTGGGGGATACAATGGAAGACCAGGCGGCGGTGAGTATATTTCCGCAACCACTCCCTACGCACCAGAGACCGTGGACAATTTTGAAATTGGCTTCAAAAGCGAATGGTTGGACGGCAACCTTCGTTTAAACGTTTCTGCGTTTTCTATGCAATATGAAGACAAACAAGAAGAACAAAGTGTCCCAATCGCTGGAGGCACTGGACAACAGACATTAGTACTTAATGCGTCCGAGGCAAAAATACAAGGTCTTGAAGCTGATCTAAGCTGGAAGGTGTCCGAGACGTTTTCGATAAACGGAAATCTAGGACTCCTAGACGCAGAATTCGATGAGCTTACTGACCCTTCTACTGGCACAGACCTAACTCATCTATCCTTGAGAAGAGCTCCTGATATGACTGCTACAATCACTCCGATAATTAACGTACCCATGGGATCAGGGGTGTTATCTGCTCGGGCATCTCTTAGATTTGTGGACGACATGGAACTTACCTTCTTAAATTCTCCCTCGAGTACTGTGAATTCGCATACTACACTGGACGCTTCTGTGACCTACAGTTGGGATAATTTTAGAGTCAGCGTTTGGGGTCTAAATTTGTCCGACGATGATTCTTGGACTCAAGCGTACGACGTTGGAACCTCGGTTAATTTTGCTGGTTTATGGACCTATGCTGCAGTTAGACCACCAAGGACGTACGGTGTGGTATTGAATTACGATTTTTAATGATTAGTGTTTCCATCTAGGTCTTCAATTACGAAGATCTAGATGATAAAAATGTACAAATAAGGATCTTGTCTTTAACAAACATCGCCGGTAAAGGAGGTTAGCTTGTCAGTACAAGATGCTGAGAATAAAGATATTTCAGAAAAAGTTGACTTGCTAGAATCTAGATTTGCCCTAAGAGATCTCGTCTCTGATTACTGCCATGGCTTTGATAAACGAGACTATAAAAGATTTCTTTCAATATGGTGGGAAGATTGTCTATGGGATATTGGGCCACCATTCGGAAAATTTAATGGACACGAAGGGATTCAGACCGCTATACACGAAGTTTTATGGCCCGCTTGGAAGGAGTCTCATCATCTAACTACTAATCTCCGGATTGAATTTGAAGAGAGGGACAAAGCTAGCGCGATGTGTGATGTAGATTGCACCGGGCTCCTGACTGGCGAAAATGAATGCACTATTGTTAATGCCACTTACTATGATAGTTTCGAGCGAAGAGATGGTGTCTGGAAAATATCTAAAAGAAAAGTAAAGATTCATTACTTTAATCCTATCCCTGGAGCAGTATTATCCTCTCCCGGTTAAGTAATCTGGTTAAATTATATTTCTAGCTGCTGAAGACAGGTTTTTTTGAAACCTGCTACCCCGAAGTTAGACCCAATCCTAAACCTCCATCAACCTCCAGTATTGCTCCAGTAGTCCATTCCGCTGAAATCAGGTAATCCATAGCTTCTGCTATCTCAGATGTTTTTCCAATACGACCTAGCGCATGTAAGCCTGACATGCTGTTAAGCCTTGCAAGAGCGTCTTTATCATCAAATAATCCTGCACGTTGGTTTATTTCAGTGAACACGGCCCCAGGTACAATGCAATTAACCCTGACACTCTTACTGCCGAGTTCCGCGGCCAACACACGAGTCAGACCTTCTAATGCTGCTTTTGTAGCTGCATAAGGTGAAGCTCCTGGAAATGCACGACGATTATGAACCGAGCCAATAAAAATTACTGATCCAGACGTTTTTTCCAGATGGGGTGTCGCAAGACCCGTTAGCATCATCCCCCCGATAACATTACTATGAAAAATATCAATTAACTCCTGTTCTTCAACCTCTGTGATCAAACCTCGATACATATTCCCAGCGCTACTCACCAAGGCATCCAATCCACCTCCATGGGTTACGGCAGCATCAAGAAGTCTAGCTCTATCATCAGCATTTGTAACATCCGCAACAACCCCAACGCATCGCTCACCGATTAAGTTTTGAGCCGCAGAAATCCTGTCTGCTCTTCTGCCACAAACGGTAACCTTAGCTCCTCGATCAGCAAAATATCTTGCCGCATCCAAACCAATTCCAGAGCCACCACCAGTAATTAAAATAGATCTTCCTTCGACCGACTTCACCGCGATAAGTCCTCTCTGACATTTGTAGCCCATTCTACTGTGCTCTTGAGCCAAGAAGCGTGTTCTGTATGCAATATACTCTCGGCCGTGTGCCCAAGCGAATCGTAAACAACACGACCAGATCTATATTCGTTAACCCAAAGTACTGGCTGAGGATCCAGGGAGCTAGGACAAGATCCCTCGAGGAGAACCGAGGACTCATCACAAACATTTAAGTTGGTATAAAGCTCATCTGTTACGGCAAATTCATTGTTTACAGCAAGCTCATGTTTAGTAGGAATTAAAGAAATCTTTTCTGGATTAGGGTGCCATGAAGCGCCCCATTCCCATGAGCCACCGAGAATTTTCGGCCATTCCTCCCAATCTGAGAAACAAATACTCGCTGTATGCATGCCAAGAATTGCTCCGCCCTTTTCAAGATGCGAGATGATTGCATCTTTAGCTAACTTTGATAGTCGCATCGCCCATTCTTCTCGATACGGGTCATACTTCTCACCATCCATTTCCCAGCGGAGCGCATTGATAGTGAGAAGGGAATAATTTTGATGGGCAAGTTGCTCCAGCCCCTCCTCTACCTCGTCAAACACAATTGACTTAAAACCAAGCGGGTCTAGCAATTTGATTAGTGCATTAGAAGTTTCAGAAAACTCATGAAAAATACCTCCCTGAATGATTAGGTTTTGACGCATAAACCAAATTATTCGCGCGGCAAATGAGCCATTACGCTATTACTTACACCGCCGTCTACGACTAGTTGATGGCCAGTAATATATTCTGCCTCATCAGAATCGAGAAAAAGGACAGCGCTTGCGATGTCACTATCAGCACCTAAACGACGGAGTGGCACTCCACCACCGCGAACTTCACGAACTTTAGGGTTTTCGTAAATAGGTTTTGACATACCAGCATCGATAAATCCTGGTGCTATTGCATTCACTCTAAGCCCCCTCGGCCCCCATTCAATCGACATTGCTTGAGTCATATTAGCCATCGCGGCTTTGGTTCCTCCGTACAAACCTACATTTGGAGCCGGATGAATTCCATTAACAGAAGTAATATTGACAATATGCCCTGATCCGCGCTCAAGCATACCTAGAGACGCTTGTCTCGCACATATACAACTCCCCAAAAGATTAACAGAAATAACAGCACTATAGTCTTCTACCGTTTGCTCTTCTAGCGGTCCAAATCTTACGATCCCAGCATTGTTAACCAATAGGTTTGGAATTTCGCCAAACTTTTCAAACGCCGCTGCGACCTGATCAGGATCTGTTACATCTGCGTGAAGAGATATCGCACTTGTTAACTTAGCGGCCGTCTCATCTGCCAATTCTCCTCTAACATCAAGTACGCCTACTCGATAATCTTTATCACTAAGAGCTCTAGCTATATCTGCCCCTAGACCGTCGCCACCACCGGTCACAATTGCCGTTTTCAATTTGATTCTCCTTTTCCAATAAGTACAGGATAGCTAGACCAGTTATTCCGGACAGTAGTATCATCTGCGATTGGCGCATTATCAGGATCTGGTCTGATATCATGACTAAGTAAACTTCGCATTAGGTTAGTCAGCGTTCCAAAATAGTGTTTATCCGGATCTAAACTTCTTCCTGGTAAAGATCCCCCCGCCAAGTCACGCCCAAAACATGTATGCACTCCTACACCAAAAGTTAATCCAAATGATGGAACCTTACCGGATACTTCTCGGTATGGATTAAACTCCTTAGGATTGGATCCAAAGATTGATTCATCTTGATTAGAAGTTTGCAAATCCACCACTACAGAATCTCCATTTTCAACCTGCTTTCCCGACAACAGCTGAAATGGACAAGTACTAGTTCTCCAAGCAACGGGGCTTGCCGGATGCAAACGCAATCCTTCGTGTACACATCGTTGCAGAAAAAATGGGTCGTTCTTGATTTTAACTCGATTCTCTGGATCGCTTTTCGACCAATTATAAATTTCATTAAAAATATGCACTAGAGCATTCGCTGAGCTATGGGTAGCGGCCTGAAGAAAAAAGGCAACCTCACGAAAAATCATTTGATCATCTAAATCATGCTTATCTCTATTGGCCAACAGAACTGTTAATACATCTCGCGGCAAGTTTAATTCTGACTCTGGGTTTTTCTCAACCGAAGACAACAATGCTTCGCGACGCTTCCAGGAGGGCGTTAGGAATTTTTCTTGGAACAAAGATAAAGTCTCTTCAACCTCCAAACGAACTTCATCTTTATTCCTTGTGGAGTGAAATAAGGTAGCGCCTTCAGAGAACTTTTTGGATATCGATAGAAGCATATCCAATTCATCGGCGGAATCTGGATCACGATCAATACCTGCCAAATCAGCGCTCAAATTAATATTTACCCTTCCACCAAACTCTACCAAGTCCATCTTGCCTTTAATAAGATAGGGATTAAGAGTGGCAGCAAGTGTAATTGGATAAACCTCTCGTTCGTAATAACGAATAAAATCACGTTTGAATAGCTGCATTTCAAGCGCTCGACGGACAGTGTGATCATCCCCATGTAACGTCAGCAACACATCCTGCATTAAAATATCGCATTCACCGTACATCGACTGCGCTAATCTCTTGTCGCACAGAGTGTCAAACGCTCGCTGATATCCATCGACAGTGGCAGGATCATTCATCTGAAGGACTCTTCTCTAATTGAATCGAACCGGATAGATCTTCCAAACATCTCGCTCAGATGCCTCTATCTTTTCTGGTAATTCTTGAGGATGAGGCCGCATTCCTCGAGTCAATAACTCCTTTAGAATTAAAGTTATCGTTCCAAATTGGTGATTTTCTCTATCGTAATCTTCATCATTTACCAACACAGTTCCTGCCACCAAATTCATACCTAAACATGCATGCATACCCCCACCAAATGACATGCCAGCAGGACTTAAACGTCTCCGTCGCTCTCGCATTGGGTTAAATTGATCAGCATCACTCCCAAATACTTCACTATCTCGATTCGCTGTCTGAAGATCAATGACAACTTTCTCTCCTTGCTCTACAACGTCGCCATTTGCGAGAATTATCTTTTGCTCTGCTCGTCTCCATGCCTCAGGGCTGGAAGGATGTAACCGAACACTCTCTAATACAAAACGTTGAAGCAGAATAGGGTCATTAGCTAGATTTTCAAGGTCATCAAGCTTAGCGCTATATAAGGTGAAGATTTCATGTGCCGCATGCACCAAGGTATGAACCGATGTATGAGAACTTGCAAGATAGAAGAACGCAACCTCTCTTACCAATAACTCATGAGGCATTTCTAGTGCGTCTTCGTTCATGAGAAGAATTGTTAAAATATCCCTAGGTAACGCTTCTTCTTCTATCTTTCCATTTTTAAAATCATTGATTAGGTTCAGACGACGTTCCCGTGATGGGGCAAAAAATCGATTCTCAAACTCACTTAGCGCATCCGAAATTTCATCCAAAATCTGCTGTCTATCTCCTTTGTACTGACCTATTGTCGCTGCTTGTCCTAGTTGGATCAGTAAACGGTGCTGAGCATCTGCCTCCTCCAAAGTCCCATCGATCCGGTCTATACCAGCAAATGAAAGTGAAAGATGGACCATGATCCTATATCCAAGCGATTTAAGATCTATTTCAGGCTCATTTAAAAACTGATTTAAAGTTTCACTCAACAATCTAGGAAATACTTCATCTTCGTAATATCGAAAAAAATTTCGACGAAACACCTGACTCTCTACCGCTCGGCGATGGCGATGCTCATTCCCATGCAAAGTAACGAGAACCTTGTCCATCAAAATACCACCCTCATCATATAGCGACTGCTTCAAATCTCTTTGCTTAAGCGCATCTTCTACCACAGCGTACGTATCTACTCTATGTATCTTCATATGCGATTAATCTCCCCTGGAGCGCGCTAGCTTGCGAGTCAAGACTTGATTAGAAAACTCACTTACTCGCCACGCTGGCAAATTCCATGATTCTGGCAAGGGCGATTCAAGATCAACTTCCCGCCCTCCTTTAAAAATATGTTTAATGACTTCAGTCTTACCCAACAATGAAATATCTTGAGAAGGATCGCCCTCAACAACTAAAAGATCGGCTAGATAACCAGGCTCTAAGCAACCTACTTCTTCCTGCATACGCAGAGACATTGCTCCATTTCCCGTAGCACATTGGATGGCTTGAATTGGGGTAAGACCCAATTCGTCTACAAAAATCTCTAACTCTCTATGATGCCACTCCCCGTAGGGTGTAAGAGAAAAACCACTTTCGCTACCCGTCAGAAGAGGAACGCCTTCATCATACGCTTTCTTAATTGAGTCAACGCTATCAATAATCTCTTTACGGAAAACATCCTTGTATCTAGGGTCAGATCCGACCAAGTCTCCATAATCCGCTAGGTTCGCCTGAAATGTAAAGGTCGGCACAATCGGGACCATAGCATCAATTACAGATCCCAGCGCCTCCTCATCCATATATGTGGCGTGAAGGATCATATCAAAACCCGCCCTAGCAGCATCTCTAGTACTGCTAGCATTTCGACAATGACCTACCACAGGAACACCAAGTCCATGGGCAGTGTCACAAACCAATTTAAGCTCATCTAAGCTCCAGGTTTGAATCTCTCCTTCTGTTCCACTCGGCCTCACAGGTAGTCCACTAACGTGAACCTTTATCCAATCTACACCTTTCTTAACCTGCCGATGAATCTCGGTAATAATTTGGTCTGAAGTATGCACTATTACTCCATAACCACGTCGACCTTCATCTGGTAGTAACTGTGCTGCAGTACCTCCGACACAATTAATCAGCACATTCCCGCCAGTATTCATTCTTGGGCCAACCAGCACTCCAGCTTCAATCGCATCTCTTAAATCAACCCCTACATCAAAAATGCAATCGGCATCAAAGAAACCTGTCACTCCTGCTCTAAGCACCTTTTGTGCGTTAACAGATGCAACTAATGTGGCTAGACCATGGCGCCTATGGAAGAAAAGCTCATCATTGGTGGAAGGTTGATCAAAGCTAATGTGACAGTGACTATCAATTAATCCCGGAAGCACAGTACATCCAGAAACATCAATCTCTGCAAAATCATGCTCCTGGGAGGCCATTTTTCTCGCGTCAGAACCGACTGAGACAATTTTATCTTCTGTAATAAAAACGTCCGCATCTATACTCGGCGAACCCTTTCCATCTATAACTTTGCCTCCACTAAATAGCGTACTCTTTTTAGTCACAACACGGTTACTCCCTTTAAAATAGATACTCTAAAAAACGACTCAGGCAGTCATCAATCTTAGTATAAATCTCTCTTAATTTAATTATCTTAATTTCCACGTCATGGTGATGATGAATCAATTATTCTGCTCATTCAAATATCCACAGCAATTACCTGCCTTAAGAAAGCACTAATTGGATTTTAATAAGGCATGTATATAAGTGTATACTCTTATGAATAATGTGTATGCACCATCCAAGACAAGCATCTAGACTGATTATTGACCAAAATAATTGCAATAGGTTTAAGGGATGCATGGCCTAGTTTATCGGTAAAACTTAAGACCTGATGAGATGACATTATGACCACCTTAAGCGTAAACGAGAAAAAGCATACTGTAGAAGTGGAAGCCGATACGCCACTTCTCTGGGTTCTTAGAGACCATCTAAATATGACCGGCACCAAGTATGGCTGCGGGATAGCCCAATGCGGTGCTTGTACCGTCCATATTGACGGATCTCCGCAAAGATCTTGCGTTTTACCAGTTAGTGCAGTGGAAGGAAAAGAGATAACAACAATAGAAGGACTTGCCGACGCCGAATTACTTAATGAAGTTCAACAGGCATGGCTGGATTTTGACGTAGCTCAGTGTGGCTATTGTCAGTCTGGACAAATCATGACCGCCACTGCTCTTCTTAATCATAATTCCTCTCCATCTGACGAAGACATAGACGCTGCAATGAGCGGACATATCTGTCGTTGTGGAACCTACCAAAGAATTCGAGAAGCAATCCATCATGTAGCAAATAAGCCGAGCGTAAACATTAAATGAGATGGTCACTTGCTCAAGGCTTTAGCAGAAGAAGCTTTCTTAGAGGAGCAGCAGGGGGAACTGGAAGCCTTATACTAGGAGTTAAGTATTCTCCAGCAGAAGGTGCTATCAAAAAACATCCAAGCTCTGTAATAAATAATTTTATTCGTGTTGATCCGGATAACACTACCACTCTACTAATCAACTATGCAGAATTTGGCAATGGCGCATATACCTCACTAGCAATGATGGTGGCCGAAGAAATGGATATTGATTGGAACACGATCGTGCTGGAAGAAGCGCCGACAGAACCTAAATATTATAGCCCTTTGTTCAAAGAGTATCTTACTGCCGGCAGTGTTACCACTTTGTCCGCCTGGATGCCCATGCGAACCGCCGGAGCTCAGGCGAGAGACCTATTTCTCCGCGCAGCTGCATTAAAGTGGGACACAGACATTAAAGCTCTAGATACCCAGCTTGGAAACGTAATCGAAAGGAATGGTGATCGAAGTTCAACCTATGGAGATCTTCTCGTCACAATCGAAAAAGAAAGTTTGACTGCCTTATCAAATGTCAGTCTAAAAAATCCTAAATCATTCAAGCTTATTGGTACGAACACAAAAAGAATTGAAGGAACTGAGAAGGTTAACGGTTCTGCCATTTACGGTATCGATATAAAACTTCCTGGAATGCTATATGGATCAGTAGCCAGATGTCCTGTATATGGTGGCAAAGCGCTATCATGGAACGATAGCAAAACGATGGCTGTTAAAGGTGTTGTAAAAACCAAAAGAATCTCTAGTGGCATCGTAGTACTCGCTAAAGACTTCTGGTCGGCAAAAAAAGGAAGAGATGCACTGGAAGTAGTGTGGGACGAGGGACAAAATGCATCTCTATCCTCAGAAAAATTCTATTCGGAATACAAAGCGCTAGCCTCAAAACCTGGCATGTTAGCCGAGGACATTGGCAACAGCTTAAAAGTTCTGCATGAAACAAGAGATACCATTGAAGCAGTTTATGAAATGCCCTATCTAGCACATGCGTGCATGGAACCAATGAATTGTACTGCGATGGTAGAACAAGATAATGCCGATACAGATAAGATATCTAAATGTGAAATCTGGTCAGGTACCCAATATCAAAGTAATGACCAGGAAATCGTCTCAAAGCTACTAAATATTCCACAGCAATCAGTTACCGTTCACAGACCATTGATCGGTGGCAGTTTTGGCAGGCGCGCAAGCAAAACGGCTGACTTTACTGTTGATGCGGTAGAGGCAGCTAATGGTGAAAATGTTCCTGTACAAGTAATCTGGTCACGAGAAGAGGACATACGTGGTGCCCACTACCGTCCGCTTTTTGTGCATAAGCTAAGAGGTGCGTTAGATGATAAAGGAATGCCTCTAGCTTGGCACCAAACGGTCGTTGGTCAGTCAATAATGCAGGGAACCAAGCATGATCCAGCCTACATGGTTCGAGGTATGGATATATATTCCCTTGATGGATGTTTACAAGAACCTTTTGGAGTGTTTCGTTACGGCACTTCTTATGCTATCCCTAACCATAGAGTGGAAAGCCACAACCCGCCAAAGGTCGGTGTTAACCCACACGAATGGCGAGCTGTAGGGCATACACATACAGGCATTGCCTATGAATGTTTTCTTGATGAAATGGCTCATGCGGGAGGAAAAGATCCTTTAGATTTAAGGCTTGAATTAACGAAAGACAATCCTCGTATGAATAAAGTACTAAAATTACTCGAAGAAAAAACCGATTGGAATACGTCGTTAGGTGAAGGACGTGCTCGAGGAATGGCCGCAAGAATTTATTCCGTCTCTCCATGCGCTCAGGCTGTAGAGATTACTCTTTTGGATAATGGAGAATTTTCAATAGACAAAGTTGTTTGCGTCATTGACTGTGGCATTGCGGTAAATCCTCTTGGAATTGAAAGCCAGGTGCAAGGTGGAATATCCATCGGAATTTCAGCTGTCGCTTTTGGAAATATTGAGATCGTTGATGGCCGCATAAAACAGAGTAATTTTCATGATTACAATGTGATGAGAATAAATCACATGCCAGAGATTGAAGTGCACATCATACCAAGCGAAGAAATGCCAACTGGCGTTGGTGAACAAGCCACGGCGCCGATAGCACCAGCAGTAGCAAATGCGATTTTCGCAGCATCGGGCACTCGCGTAAGAAGTTTCCCTCTTTCCAAACACGGATTTAAATTAATCTAGGTAATACTAATGGCAATTCAACATCTGGTCTGGCTCAAACAAAAACAACACGTAACTGATGAAGAGATGTCTGATTTGCTTAATAAAATCCGCCAACTGAGTTCGCTAGACGGAGTTCTGTCTATAACTGCTGGTTCCAACTTTACCGACAGGGCAAATGGATTTACGCATGGAGTTTGCGTTGTAGTGGAGAGTAAATCCGCATTGGAGTCCTACATCTCAAGTCCAGAACATCAGGCACTAGGGGGCTCTATTCGAGCTCTATGCGACCTGCTCGCGCTAGATTATGATGATGGCCACGGTGAATAGAAGTAACCTTAGAGTATTGAGTCTAGCCTTCAAAAACCTAACTGTGCAG
>CAJXCR010000019.1 GCA_913051825.1 uncultured Halieaceae bacterium | reverse complement strand
AAGGTTACCATGGCAACATGCAATATATGAATCGGGCATTTCCCAACCGCGCGAAGCCAAAAGATTTAATTCCAGAAACATGCCGAATAATCTCTGTGAGAATGGACTACTCAACACCAGAAGCGAACAATGCCAAAGCACTAAGTAATCCAAAAAAAGCATTTATTTCAAGATATGCTTTAGGAAGAGATTATCACAAGACTGTTCGAAAAAGATTATCTGTTTTAGCAAAGCTCATCTCAGAAAAAATAAAACGCGGCAATTACAGAGCATTTGTTGATAGCGCCCCAATACTAGAAAGGGCCATTGCTGAGAAAGCAGGGTTGGGTTGGATAGCGAAGAACTCTATGTTAATTAATGAGCAGGCAGGATCTTGGTTTTTTTTGGGGGAGATATACACAGATCTGCCATTGCCAGAGGACACACCTAAACAAGATAAGCACTGCGGCACGTGTACGGCATGTTTGGAAAAATGTCCAACAAATGCTTTTGTAAAACCTTTCGTTTTAGATGCAAGAAAATGCATATCCTATTTGACTATTGAAAATAAAGGCCCGATAGAGGAACCGTTACGCTCCCTAATTGGAAATCGCATATTTGGTTGTGACGATTGTCAGCTAGTTTGCCCCTGGAATAAGTTTGCAGTACCGACGCAGGAAGATGATTTTAAACCCCGCCATAAACTAAATGACCTAGATTTAGTAGAAGGATTCCTTTGGGATGAAGAGACATTTCTCAGAAAAACTAGTGGTTCTGCTATTCGAAGAATAGGATACATTCTTTGGCTAAGAAACTTAGCAGTAGCACTTGGAAACGCGCCTACATCCGAAGAAATATTGAATGCACTGAAAGTTAGATTAAATTTCCCGTCTACACTAGTTAGAGAACACGTCGAGTGGGCACTAACACAACACAATATCAGAGAAACATAAAATTCAAAGGCGTCTCAATAAGAATCAAGCCGGATAGCAAGCTTGCAAGAAGTTTTGACGATAAAATTTTAGTTCAGCAACCGACTCTCTAACATCCGCAAGCGCCTCATGGCTTGATTTTTTCACTACTCCTGCGGCCACATCTGGTCTCCACCGTTCAGCAAGTATTTTGATCGAACTAACGTCTAGATTCCTGTAATGGAAAAACTTCTCTAACTCTGGCATGTATCGAGCCAGGAATCTCCGATCTTGACAAATCGTATTGCCACACATCGGAGACACTTGCGGAGGAACCCAATTAGAGAGAAATTCCAATGTCTCGTCAGACGCCAACATTTCATCATGTTGGCTGCTGCAAACCCTTTCAATTAGTCCTGATCTAGTATGATGGTGTGTATTCCAATCATCCATGCCATCTAGAAGTTCATTAATCTGATTTATAGCAATGACTGGTCCTTCTGCCAGCACGTCAAGATTTTGATTAGTCACTAAAGTAGCAATCTCCAAAATCCTATCTGAATCGGGATTGAGTCCAGACATCTCAAGGTCTAGCCAGACTAAATTACATTCATCAACCATAGCGCATTTACCCCACTTAAAAATCAAACAAAGTGTACCAAAATAACTCGACAGCACGGGCCAAGAAAAGAATAATTGAATCGCGGCTTAAATAAAGGATATATCATTAAATGATAGATCTTATATGAAGCTCCCAAAAAGAGGCAGAAAAATAAACAAGACACATAGCAACCAAAGCTATAATCAAAACACCAGCGAAGAGGCAAACACTTCCTCTGGCGTCGTCATAGCCAATTTCGGGAATCAAGTCTTAGTTCAGGACGCCAATAATCTTCACTATAGGTGTCCTCAAAGAAACGTAATCAGTCAATTAGTGGCTGGAGATAAAGTGATGATTCGGGAAGACGAATCTACAGTTGATTGCGATTTAACGGCTAGAGTTGTTGAAAAGTTACCTAGAAAAAATGAACTTTTACGACCAAATGCTCAGAAGAAGCTCTGCCCTATCGCAGCCAACATAGATTTCATATTAATAGTGGTGGCATGTGCACCAACTCCTCAGCCAGAATTAATTGACCGATATGTAGTTGCCTCCGAAGCTTCGGGGATAACACCTATTTTAGTACTAAATAAATCTGACCTTCTGGAAGAAAGCAAGGAACTCAAAGAATCCATTGGTGACCTACTCGCCATTTACAAAAAACTCGATTATGTCATTGTAAACACCTCGGCAAAACAGCGTAGAATTAATAATTTGAAAGGATTTTTAAAAGATAAAACTAGTGTTTTAGTAGGACAGTCTGGTGTCGGAAAATCTTCTTTGATAAATGAACTTTTGAGTCGCAATGCTTCTACAGTTGGTCCACTTTCCAAAGGTATAAACAAAGGCACACACACCACTACCGTCGCTCAGTTGTTTAATATGGATATGGGTGGGTCTATTATTGATTCCCCGGGAATCCGAGAATTTGACTTATGGCACATACCTGCGAAAGAAGTGGAAAGATCATTTAGGGAATTTTCTACTTACACAGACAAGTGTCGCTTCAGAGATTGCAGGCATCGCGCTGAACCAAATTGCGCCATAAAGGAGGCGGTTAGAACTGGCTTTATCTCAGAGATGAGATTGAGAAGTTTCCATAGTATAACTCAGCAATAGAATAAAGATTCTAAGAGATTTCAAATAACAAAAGCCTTTTTTTACCTATAATTTGCTATTGATTCTCCCATCTTAATTGACTGACCAAGACGCAAATTTTTGTCCCAATTTATAGAATCCTTTGGAAATAGCAAGATTACTGTCGATCCAAATTTAAAACGACCAACTTCTTCACCCTTATCCAAATAAATACATTTTTCTTTATATCGATGCTCTCTTACCTCTGTGATCAGGCTGCTTGATGCCACGGTTCCAGACCACACAGTTTCAATTCCAGCTACTATCATTGCACCAACTGCCACCATTGCAAATCGGCCTTGCATACCTGAAAAATTCGCTATATATCTCTCATTACGAGCATATAAATTATCTAGTTTTTTCGCCGTAGCGGCATTAACGGAATACAACTTACCTGGCACGTAGCGCGTCGATAAAAGAGATCCCGAAACTGGCATATGAAATCGATGATAATCCCTGGGGGACAAATAGATTGTAAGAAATGCTCCATCCTCAAAATCTTGTTGGGAAGTTTTTTCATCAAAACCAAGCAATTCTGATAACAAAAAGAACCGACCCTTTGCCTGGACTAAAGATTCCCTATCTATAAATCCAAACTGGCTCACAACGCCATCAGCGGGCGAAACTATATCGGAATTTGCAATCGGTCTAGATCCCGGTCTTAACGATCGGGTAAAAAAAGCATTGAAATTTTCATACTTGCGAGCATCAGCCTCAGAAGCTTCGTTGACATCCACATCGAAAATTTTTATAAATACTTTAATTAGCGAATTTTTAAACCACTCAGGATTTCGACATTCCGCTATCCAAGCGCACAAAAAAGACAAGGATCTTTGAGGAATGATTTTTTGAAGAAGAAGAAATAAGGAATCCAATATTCTGATCTACTAAAACTACAATTGTGATAAGGATTATAGCGCATTTAGCTAGTTTTTCGATTCTTCTCGAAGGACTCTATTAAATTAGGTAAAATGGATCCATTAAAAAACTGAGTGGTTAAAATTCTCGCCAAGCGAAACCTGCAGCCGATTACTGTGCTGAATTTAATTAGAATAAAAAAATATAAGGCTAAAAGAAAAATAACATGTTAAATCAAAATTCCCTTGCCCAACTAAAAGGACTCAAAAACAAAATGGAGTCTGAAAAGGAATGGGCACAAGCAACAATCAAAGGAACTCAAGCCAGATACGGTTTCGCGATCCTGGACGACGGAAGAGAAATTCTGGTGCCTCCAGATGAAATGTTGAAAACTTTTCCTATGGACCGTGTAGAAGTCTGTATAAAACCTGGCAAGGAAAATCGAAAAATCGCTGAAGTCCATAAATTGGTATCGAGCAATATTTGCCAATTTAGTGGACAGTGCGTATCTAAAGGTAAGGTTCTATTCGTCAAACCAGATCTAGCACTAGTATCGAGATGGATTTTTATTCCCCCTCGATCAAGAAAAGGGGTGTGTGAAGGAGATTACGTACAATGTAAGTTATTAAAACATCCCATTATTGATGGGAGGCCACAAGCAGAAATACTCGAGATACTTGGCAATAAAGATACGCCTAACATCGAAAATCTCTATTGCACAAAAAAGTACAAAATAGCTTCTGGCTGGTCAGAAGAAAGCGTGAAAGAGGTGGAAAATTTAATTGAGGCGACAAAAGCATTAGACCAATCACATCGAAAAAGCCTTATTGACAAAGACTTTATTTCTATCGACGCCGCACGAACTCAAGACATTGATGATGCCTTGTATGCTGAAGTGGATGCTAATGGATGGAATCTTTATGTCGCAATTGCAGATCCAACCTCAAAGATTAGTCTGAACAGTGAGTTATTCAAGGAGATTTGTGAACGAGCAACTTCTATCTATTTGCACGGCGACCTGATTTCAATGTTGCCTGAAAACTTAGTTAGAGGGTTATTCGCACTTGATGAGAACCGAGAACGAAACGCTATAGTCTGCCAGATGAATATAAGCGATCAGGGTGAAATAAAAAATTATGAATTTTATGAGGCCACTGTAAGATCCAAGGCGAAGTTATCATACTACTCTGTCGACAAATATCTTAACGGGCAGGCTGACGAGCTACTTAGCCATGCAACTCCTCTTGAACCACTATATCAGTTATATCGGGCTTTGCGTTCCTGGAGAGAAGAAAATGAATTGGTAATGGAACATAGACAAGAGTATCGCTGGATTTTAAACGAAGAGAAGCAAATTGAGCTGATCGAGCCCTATGAAAAGCTATTATCTCAAAAGCTTGTAGAGGAATGTATGGTTGCAACTAACCGAAGTGCTGCTGATTTTCTCTCCAACAATAACGCAACAGGCCCCTTTGTAAATCACCCGGGTTTTCGCCAAGATCGCCACGAAGAAGTCAAACACTTTCTAAATCTCCATTGCGAGAATTTAGCATCTAAAGATCTAAATAATCTTTCTGACTATCGAGAAATAATAACCGCCTTATCTTCAAACACCCAAACGCTTCCGCTTCGATCCATGATTAATCGATTGCTTGCCAGAGCTGAATTATCTATTAAGCCTGAATGTCATATGGGGATGAATATTGATGCCTATGCAAACTGCACATCACCTCTAAGAAAATGCGTGGATTTTTTGACACATATTCAAATTAAATCAATATTGCAAGGCAAAAAGGCCAAAATGGTTGACTCAAAACTTTTGCGGCATATAGAGGGTAAAATTCAAAATGTCCGAAAAACAGTCTCCGAAGCAGAAAATTGGCTGGCTGGAAATTACTTACAACGATTAAAGCTCGAAGGATTTCAGGAATTTGAAGGAATAATATCTCATATAAACAGTAGCGGCTTTAACGTCAGGTTAACATCAAATGGACTCACTGGCTTTGTTGACCTTAGAAAGGATCCAGAAAAATTCAGCTTTGATAAATGGACCGCAAGCCTTAAAAGCAAAACCAGAAAATTCCAACTAAATCAACTGGTGAGGGTTTCCTTTGACAAAGTTGATGTTAAAAATAGCTTTGCTGCAAATTTTCAATCTGTCGAAGGATGCGGCCTTGAACCAAAAGATTAAAAGAATAGTTTATAATTTTGGATGAAGTTTAATTGCTAAAATTCAGCGTGCCCTGGATATCGAGGATATGGAATAGCATCGCGAATATTTTCCATACCAGTGACGTAATTTAAAAGCCGCTCAAAACCCAAACCAAAACCGGAATGAGGAACTGAACCATAGCGGCGAAGATCTCGATACCACCATAATTTTTCCATCAGGTGCTTATCCATTCGATTATCTAGAATATCTAGCCTTTCTTCTCTTTGACTTCCGCCAATTATCTCACCAATTCCTGGAACGAGAATATCCATAGCTGCCACTGTTTTATCATCGTCATTCAATCGCATGTAAAACGCTTTTATTTCTTTCGGGTAGTTTAAAATCACTACTGGCCCTTTAATATGTTTTTCTGCAAGATATCGCTCGTGCTCAGTAGCCAAATCTTCACCCCAAACCACTGGGAACTCAAAAGACTCCTTGCTAGAGATTAAAATCTTAACTGCTTCACTATATTCAATTCGCTCAAAATTCTTATTAATCAAATTAGTTATTCTATTTACAACATCGGAGTTAATTCGTTTGTTAAAAAAATGCAATTCTTCTTCGCATTCTGCAAAGATCTTACTGAGGATCGACTTCAAAAACGATTCAGCAAGATCGATATTGTCTTGCAGATTTGCGAAAGCCACTTCGGGCTCCACCATCCAAAACTCTGCTAAATGTCGACTAGTATTGGAATTCTCAGCTCGAAAAGTTGGTCCAAATGTATAAACTTTGCTCATCGCCAGGCAGAATGCCTCAACCTCCAGTTGCCCAGAAACAGTAAGAAACGTTTCCTCTCCAAAAAAATCATTGCTGAAATCAGCTTTTCCTTCATCGGATTGCGACTGCACTATAGAATCAAGTGTGCTAACACGAAATAATTCTCCTGCGCCTTCACAATCACTACTTGTAATTATCGGCGTGTTAACCCAGTAGAAATGATTTTCAAAAAAGTAATTGTGTATAGCGTTTGCTAGAGTATTTCTTAGCCGAGTTATTGCAGTAAAAGTATTTGTACGAGGTCTGAGGTGTGCTTGAGTTCTAAGGAACTCAAAACTATGACGTTTTTTCGCTATTGGATATTGATCAGGATTTTGAACCCAACCCACAACATTAATTTGTGACGCCTGTATTTCTAGAGCCTGCTCACCACCTTGAGAAGAAACGAGATTCCCGCAAACTTCTATTGCGCATCCCGAAGTTAACTTAAGCACTTCGGATTCATAATTATTTAACGATTTTGGTGCAACAACTTGTATTGAATTGAAACATGACCCATCGTGGAGTGATAAAAAAGAAATTCCGGCCTTGGAATCTCGCTTACTTCGCAGCCAACCTCTAACGGCTACAGACTGGTTTTCGACCGAATCTGGACTAAGTAATTTGTTAACACTAAAAAAATCCATTCTCTCGCACCTAACTATTTCTTTGTCTAATAACCACTTTAGTAAAACTTGTTATCTTAAGGATAATAGAAGCTTTGCTAATTATCCAAAATGAAGACTTCTCAACATTCATTGTAAAAATTAATCTTAGAATGCTTGCTCATTACTTCGTAGTAAACAATACTCAATAAAATTATTTTTTATGAAGGGCATTTTACCAATGAAACATACTCTCTGTGAAAAGATTGGGATCGACTATCCCATTTTTGCTTTTAGTCATTGCCGCGATGTTGTTGCAGCCGTTAGCAAGGCTGGAGGAATCGGAGTACTTGGTGCAGTAGGATTCAGCCCTGAAGAGCTTAAAGAAGAACTTGACTGGCTTGATGAACATATTGGAGATAAACCCTATGGAGTAGATATCGTCATACCTCAAAAATACGAAGGTATGGGTGACAAGTCCGCTGAAGAACTCGAAGCCGAACTTTGGAAAATGATTCCCCAAGAGCACATCGACTTTGCACAGAAATTGCTATCTGATGCAGGTGTCCCTGAATGGCCAGATGGAACACAGTCCATGGGCCTTATGGGCTGGACTGATGCCACAGCTACCCCTCTACTAGAGGAAGCTTTGCGAAGACCAAAGTGTCAAATTATAGCTAACGCCCTAGGCACCCCACCTGCAGATAAGATTGATATGGTAAAAAGCTCTGGGAAACTTATTGGCGCTCTATGCGGGAAGGTAAAGCAAGCGGTCGCGCATAAAAAAGCTGGCCTAGATTTTGTAGTTGCGCAAGGAGGAGAGGGAGGTGGTCACGCAGGAGAGATCGGATCGGTTGTGTTATGGCCACAAGTAGTTGATGCGCTGGGAGACACTCCTATGTTGGCAGCTGGAGGTATCGGTAACGGTCGTCAAATAGCAGCGGCAATGGCAATGGGTGCTGCGGGAGTTTGGACTGGTTCATTGTGGCTGACCGTTGAAGAAGCACATGCACAACCAGCTCAGAAAGAATCGCTCTTAAATGCAACCAGCGAAGATACCATTCGATCTAGGTCCTGGACAGGAAAAACTTGCCGGATGCTTAAAAACGATTGGACGGAAGCATGGGATCGACAAGACACCCCTGAACCACTGGGCATGCCACTTCAAGGTATGGTGACATCGGATGGAATGCGCAGGACCTCAGCCTATGCCGGAGTCTCAGAATGCCAGAAAATTGCATTCAACCCATGTGGACAGGTCATCGGTCAAATTCAACAAGTAGAATCATGTCGCCAAGTGATATTCCGATTGCTGGACGAGTATGTAGATTCAGTAGATCAAGCACGGCGGCTTTTACCAGGATAATAAGCATATTTTTTTGGGATACGTTTTACGGTATATCTAATATCGCTTTCTATTGCGAAGGCAACGTTTTAAAAAATTCGTCATGGTTTATTGCTCTGCCCAAACCTGCTTATACAAGTCCACGATTTCATCTGAACTAGGTATTCTGGGATTATTTGCAGGCGAGCCTGAAACGAGCGCTTGCTCAGCCATCATCTCCAAAGAATCAAACCATTTGCTTTCTTTAATTCCGTACTGAGCCGGATTAGGAACAGATAAATCTCTATTAAGAGCCTTCAACTCTCTAACCAACGTGTCGACGGCTTGTTTGTCATCTTTAGCATCATCAGACATACCCATAATTCGTGAGCACTTCGCATATCGATCTTGGCTCTCATCAACACTCCACGCCGTAACCGCAGGAAGCAGCATCGCATTACTCAACCCATGAGGAATATGAAACATCGCACCCATTGGTCTGCTCATTCCATGAATCAAGGTCACAGATGCATTGGAAAACGCAATTCCTCCCTGTGTTGCAGCTAACATCATTGCTTCTCTAGCGGAACGATTTTCTGGGTCTTCACAAGCAGTGCGTATGTTTTGGTAAATAGTACGCATAGCAGTTAAAGCCACACTATCAGTAAATGGATTAGCCTTACGACTTACATAAGCTTCAAGGGCATGGCATAAACTGTCCAACCCTGTGTCAGCCGTCAAGCGATAAGGCATTGTTAAAGTAAGCTCAAAATCTACCAATGCCGCAACAGGCATTAAGCCTAGTCCCATACAAAGCATCTTTTCATTCGTCTCGGTGTCCGTAATCACAGCAACTTTTGTGGCTTCTGACCCGGTGCCCGCTGTAGTTGGAATTGCTATTATTGGAAGCCCTGTGTCTATTTGATAAGGCACTTTGTAATCTCGCATTGGGCCATCTCGCAAGGCTAAGATAGCGACCGCTTTTGCAGTATCCAAGGAGCTCCCTCCTCCTAAAGCAACGACACCATCATGATTTTTGTCACGAAATTGATTAAGGGCAGAAGTCACACTATCAGTCGTAGGATCAGGTATACAATCGGAAAAAACACCATAAATGAGACCTGCATCTTCTAAATCAGCTTGTAATCTTTCTAGGTAACCGCACTCGACCATGAATGGATCGGTAACCACCAGCGGATTATTTAAACCTAACGTCCCTAAAACCAACGGGAGTTCGCGGCTAGCCCCACCCCCGACTTTAAGAATTCTTGGTAAATTTATATTTGCGGTCGTCATCCTGATATGCTCTAGCCTGTTTTTGAATAACGATACACTAACAGGATATTTAGTTTATGCATATTGAAGTCCTCTTAACAGGAAATGAAATAATGAGTGGTGACACTGTCGACTCGAATTCTTCGAAAATCGCCCATCATCTCTCTAAATTAGGCCTAATAATTAAGCGAAAAGTAACTGTGGGCGACGATCAAAAGTTACTGGAGAATGAACTAAAAGAAATGACCTCCCAAGCTGATCTGATAATTATGAATGGTGGACTGGGTCCAACAGTAGATGATCTAACAGCTGAAGTTGTAGCTTCAGTAGCGAATGTGAAACTCGTCGAGCATTCCGAAGCGATTCAGCATCTCAATGACTGGTGTTCCAAAAGAAATTTATCGGTTAATAGGGCTAATTATAAGCAAGCCATGCTGCCGGAAAATTGCGATATCCTCGCTAACCCCATAGGCAGCGCAGTCGGATTTATCGTTCAAATTGGGGAATGTACTTTAATGTGCACACCGGGTGTTCCTGGAGAATTAGTGCCTATGCTTGATATTATAGTAGAACGACTTAACGAGAAAAACGTCTATAGCGGTTCAAAAATATTGCGCCTTCAAACGTTTGGCATGGGTGAATCAACTGCTCAACAGTTAATCAACGATAAAATAGAATCCTGGCCTGACGAGGTCAGCCTCGGTTTTCGTGCCAGCCTTCCTCAACTAGAGATAAAACTCACAATTTCTGAGAAAAAGCACCTCTCCGCACTTTTAAGTTGTAAAGAGATGGTGTGTGAACTATTAGGTGCGCATGTAATAGGCGAAGGAGAAACTAGACTAGCGGAAGAGGTCTTAAAACTTCTATCAGAAAAAAAAGCAACCTTAACAACCGTTGAATCGTGCACCGGAGGGCTAATAGCATCAATGTTAACAAAAGAATCAGGAGCTTCTAAAGCTTTTCATAGTGGACTGGTGGTGTACTCAGATGAAATGAAAAAGAAATTATTAAATATATCTCAAGAGACAATAGAGTCAGAGGGTGCGGTTAGCGAATCCGTAGTCCGAGAAATGGCGCACAATGCTTTATCAATGTGTTCAGCCAACTATGTCATCGCTGTAACTGGAATTGCAGGGCCAGAAGGAGGAACAAAAGAAAAACCTGTTGGTACCGTCTGGCTTTGCTGGGGCACGGAACAGAACCTAAAAAGTTGTTGCCTTTTTTGGCCCTTAGAAAGAACCCTTTTTCAAACTCTAATCGCTGCTTCAGGTCTGGATTTAATTCGACGGCACATCAACAACCTTGATCCTTTACCCAACTACTTGATGCAAAAAGTCATAGATTGAAATGATTTACGGTTGCAACCTTTTTATTTCCCAGGTCTGGTCAACACCTAACACATAAAGGAATCGATCATGAAGACGATTTTCACCACCTTGCCAAAACTCCATTCGAGATGGTGTAACAATATACCCGCCCCAATCTTCGGGAAAAGGAATCTCATCGCCAGGATATTTTTGGTTCAGTGCACTGACCTTGGCAATCATACTCTCACGATCCTCCACTGACCTACTTTGATCCGAAAAAAGTGCCACTAATTTACTCTCTCGTGGACGAGACTTAAAATACAATTCGGAGTCGGTCTTAGAGAGTTTTTCTGCCTTACCACCCACAATTACTTGTCGATCAAGTTCATTCCAAGGAAACAACAGGGAGACCTCGGAGTTATTTGATATTGCGGCGCCTTTAGCACTATTGTAATTGGTAAAGAATGTGAAGCCTCTTTTGGAAAAGTCTTTCATCAGCACAATGCGCTGCCAAGGCTTTCCAGTGCCATCAATAGTTGATAAAACCATAGCTGTTGGATCACGTATTTCTGAGAATAGCGCTTGATCTAACCAGTCTTGGAATTGATCAAAGGGTAAACTCTTTAAATCAGCGCGGCGTAGCCCTCCTGCTAAATATTGACGCCTAAAATCATGGTACTTCATATATTACCAATCCTAATCAATTAATCACTATCTTAGCTTCGCTTTAAATTGGAACAAAGTAATGAACTACGGCTATGCATTGTCAGAAGTCGTTGGAAACACAGGTGCGCGTTCAGTATAAGCTGGAATTTCTGGGAAATGATGCAGAATCCTCCACTCTGTACCTAATAAATTTTCGATACCCACTCCATAGACATCTCGATATATTAACTGCATTTTACTGTACTGATCTTCCTTATCCCAACTCCCTATAATACTCGCGGCTTCCATGAGACCCTCAGTTCGAAGACGCTTACCTAATGAAACATCATCACCTCGCTTCAACGAAGAAAATATCTCTGTCCAGCGGCTAACAATTTCTTTCTTAAGCAAATCCTTCATAACCAAAATCCTAATCCAAAATTTAATCTTTACATCTACCTTGTCCTAGTTGAGATTTTGTATGGTAAGGGAGTAAAGTGCTATCCCCAACATTAAATTGAAAGTCGTATTTCACATGTTTAATTCTCACAAAGCACCTGTAAAAAAATTGCTTGCAGCAACTCTTCTCTTAACATTCTTGAGTTCGAACACTAGCACTGGAGATGAAGAAAAAGCACCAATAATCAACTACAAAACGCGCTTCCTCCCAGAAATTGGAAAAAATGGAATGGTTGTAGGTCCAGAAAAGTTGGCGGCAGAAATTGGATTATCTATTTTAAAAGATGGTGGCAACGCTATCGATGCTGCCGTCGCAACCGGATTTGCCTTAGCAGTGACCTACCCACGAGCAGGGAATCTCGGAGGAGGCGGCTTTATGTTGATCCATCGCCAAAAGGAAAATCAGCAAACTTTGATAGATTATAGAGAAACCGCTCCCCTAGGTGCTCAGTCTGACATGTTCCTTGACGAATCAGGAAAAGTTGATCGATCAAGAATTTACTTCAGTCACTTGGCGGCAGGAGTGCCTGGCACCGTTGCCGGTCTACTTTCGGCGCTCGAGCGCTATGGCTCTCTTCCTTTAGAAGTTGTAATTAAGCCTGCTATTAAGTTGGCCCTGGAAGGATTCCCGGTATCCTATGCATTAAATTATGAGATTAAATCGCGCGCAAAAAGGCTCGCCGAGAATCCTGAAGCGGCGAAGTTATTTCTGACCACGGAAAAATCGGCTCCACCCATAGGATCTATCTTCAAGCAGGGTGAGCTAGCAAATACATTGATGCGGATATCTGAGAAAGGACGCGATGGCTTCTACCGTGGCTTAACCGCCCAACTTATCACTGAGGAGATGGATTCAGCAGGAGGAATCATTAACAGCAAAGATCTTGACAGATATGCAGCCATTGAGCGCGCTCCGCTTCGTCAAACTTTTAGGGATTATGAAATAGTCTCAACACCTCCTCCTTCTTCCGGCGGTATTCATATCATACAAATGTTAAATATTCTCGAGGAACTAGACCTTAAGGGAATGAGGCTAAACAGCGCTAAATATATTCACTATTTAACTGAATCCATGAAACGCGCCTATGCCGATAGAAGTAAATATCTTGGAGATAGCGATTTTGTCCATGTTCCTGTGACTGAACTCATCTCAAAGAAGTATGCAAAGACAATAGGTAAGGGAATTTCTCCTGACAAAGCATCACCATCAAAAACAATTTCGCCAGGGGATGTTCAATCACATGAAAGTCCCGATACAACACACTTTACGGTAGCTGATCGCTTTGGGAATGTAGTGACCAATACCTACACTCTTAACTTTAGTTTTGGCTCTCATATAGCAGTGCCTGGCACAGGCCTGTTGTTAAATAATGAAATGGCCGACTTTGCAGCACGGCCTGGGGTGGCAAATGCTTATGGGTTGATTGAAGGTCAGGCAAATGGAATTGTACCAGGCAAAAGGCCACTATCATCCATGAGCCCGACCATGGCTATGCAAAATGGCTCGCCTATTCTCGCTACAGGCAGCCCCGGAGGAAGTATAATAATAACTACTGTGCTGCAAGTTATTCTCAACTCTCTAGTTTTTGATATGAATATTGCTTCCGCTGCAGCACAGCCGCGCGTCCATCATCAGTGGCTACCGGATACTCTTAGGGTCGAACCAGGGATTGGACCTGACACAATCGATATTCTTGAGCAAATGGGCCATAACGTAGCCACAAGCTCAAGAACACTTGGCAGAACCCAATCAATAGCACTTAAAGACGGATGGCTCTATGGTGCAACAGACTCTCGCCGAGCAGGTGGACACGTTGCCAGCTATTAAATAGCTGTTACCGCTAAAAAGTGAGAATAGAATCTATCAGCTGGGCGCTTCGTAATACACATCTAGCCGGAGATAATAATCATCAGTATACTGACATATTATAGAGACAGATCATTACCTAAAATCTAGGTAGCTAGGGAGGCCTGACATCATGAATAAAAAAATGGCTTCCCGCTCCAACGGTCCAATTCCCGAAAGTAGTCAAGGAGTAAGCTGGGGTCAATTTACCTTAAGGATACCTTTGATACACACCCGTCTTGAGTGGCCCGAATTTATTCAAGGCCTTGCCATTACTCTATCTACCTCAATGGCACTTACCCCCCTACTCATGAGCGCATTTGGTTTAACTTTCGAAGAAGCGGTAACGGTATCCCTGATACACTATTTACTGGTTAGCTCCAGCCCCATTCTCTTTGGCGAACCCTTTGCAGGAGGCTGGATTACCCCGGCACTGCCTCTAGCACTAGCCTATATTCTAGGGTCATATGACGATCCGACCACCCGCTTTCAAGCGATGACTGCACTCTCCATCGACTTAGCGCTTATATTGTTCGTTTTGGGCATTACAGGAGCGGGAAATCGTATTATGCACTGGATGCCTGAACCGCTGAAAGCTGGCATTATTCTTGGGGCGGGGCTGGCCGCAATACAGCGCGTATTTGTTGATGATATTGACAAGTACATGAATACCCCTATCGCTACCAGCGCCGCCATTGTTATCTGTTTGCTACTAGCCTTTTCCTCGCCAATCACAAAACTCAAAACACGCTCCAGTGTTATTAGAATTCTTGCCACCTACGGTCTCTTGCCAGGTTTTCTCATCGCCGGAATAGTTGGATTTTTGACCCAGGAAATACAGTATGAAATTTCCTGGGGGGTTTTGAACCCGCCCTTTATGTCCCTATGGGAAAAAACTTCTCCATTTTTCATAGGTTGGCCTAGTACAGAGATGTTTGTGTCTGGTTTGCCGCTGGCATTTGTGGCGTACATTTTAGTTTTCGGCGACATGATCACAGGTACTGAACTAATCAAAGAAGCTAACTCCAAAAGACCAGACGAAATCATAGACCTTAACAGCAACCGCACTCACTTATCTCTATCTATCAGGAACTTTGTAATGTCCATCGTCTCGCCCTTCTTCCCCAGTCAAGGCTGCCTATGGACCGGCGTTCAGGTGGTGATTATCAACCGATGGAAAGAAGGACCCTCAAAGATGCAGTCTCTATATAGCGGTATCAGCTCTTACTATGTCTGCGGATTACCCTTGCTAATGCTCTTTTATCCATGGATTACATTGCTAAAACCATTGCTGCCGATCGCACTGACCTTGACTCTGGTATTAACCGGTATTGCCTGCGCAAGTGTCGCCATGTCTAAACCCAGAAGCTCCTATGAAAATGGCGCGGTTTTCCTGTCTGCAATTGCATTAGCTACCTTCTCTCCAGCCATTGGATTAACGTTGGCAGTAGCAATAACCTTGCTACTGACCGGTTGGAGTGAAAGAAGCGAGAGCAAAACAGAGTCTTCGTAGCAGATGCAAGCACTAACAAGAAATCTAACAAAATCTCAAATTTCTATACCGTTTTCTGGGCACCCGGTTACCGTAGACACCTCATTTAATACTTCTTATACTCGAATTGTGACTATAATAATCCGTCTTGTCTTAGCCATCTGTATTTGCGTGTCCTTCACCGCCTGCGAAAGAAATGATCTGGTGGGTTCATTTGAGCAAGACCAAAAAACAGATCGCTACTCTACCACTGCTGATATAGAGCAAGTTACAGCACCTCGTATAATCGCTGCCGATGACGAACCGGAAAACTGGCTAAGCCATGGTCGCACTTATGATGAACAACGATTTAGTCCTCTTCGACAAATCAATACCGATACCGTGTCAAGTCTTGGTCTTAGCTGGTACTACGATTTTCCGACGACGCGCGGCCTCGAAGCGACACCGCTTGTTCAAAATGGAATCATGTTCTCTACTGGCTCGTGGAGCATCGTCTATGCGCATGATGCAACTAGTGGGGAACTACTCTGGCAGTACAATCCGGAAGTGCCTCGCAGTCGAGAACAATTTCTTTGCTGCGGTCCAGTCAATCGTGGCGTCGCGCTCTGGGGGCAGTCAGTATTTTTTGGAACACTGGATGGACGGTTGATATCTTTAGATGCAAAAACCGGTGCACCAAACTGGTCTGTTCAAACCACAGCCTCCGAATCCTATTCAATTACAGGCGCCCCTCGGGTGATCAAAGGTAACGTCATTATTGGAAATGGTGGTGCAGAATTTGGAGTTCGTGGTTATGTAACTGCCTATGACGCTGAAACCGGAAAGGAAGTTTGGCGTTTTTATACAGTCCCCGGCAACCCAGATGATGGCTATGAGTCGCCAGCAATAGAAAAAGCCGCCGCCACATGGAAGGGTGAATGGTGGAAACTAGGGGGCGGTGGGACCGTATGGGATTCCATGGCCTTTGATCCAGACCTGAACCTTTTGTATATAGGCACCGGTAACGGCAGCCCCTGGAACCAGCAGATTCGTAGTCCTGGTGGAGGCGATAATCTTTATCTGTCCTCTATCATTGCACTAAAACCAGATAGTGGTGAATACGTCTGGCACTATCAAACAACACCAGGTGAAGTCTGGGACTATACGGCAGCTCAACATATGATTCTTGCTGATGTGGAAATCGAGGGCCAGCTAAGACCGGTTATTATGCAAGCGCCAAAGAACGGGTTCTTTTACGTGCTCGATCGCCGTACGGGAGAATTCATATCTGCAAATAACTACGTGCCCGTCAACTGGGCTAGCCACATAGATAGCGAATCCGGTCGTCCGGTTGAATCGGCCGATGCAAGATACGGGAACAGTGCTCGTATGACCTTACCGGCACCCATGGGCGGCCACAACTGGCAGCCCATGGCTTTCAGTCCGCAGACTGGACTGGTTTATATACCCGCGCAGGAAATTAGTTGGCAATACACAGCTGATCAGAATTATCGAATCAGAAAAGGACACTTCAATACGGGTACTGATGTATCGGTCAACGAATTCCCGCCTGATCCAGAAATGAAAGAGCAGATCCTGCGCAGTATTCGCGGCCATCTTTCTGCTTGGGATCCGGTTGAGCAGCGCGAAATATGGCGAGCTCAATACCCTGATCCTTGGAATGGTGGTGTACTAGCAACAGCGGGAGGGCTGGTATTTCAAGGAGATTCCAATGGTTATTTTTCTGCTTATGATGCAGATAGCGGCACGCGTTTGTGGCGCAGCTATGTTGGTACAGGGGTTATTGCGGCACCAATAAGTTTTGCGGCCGACGGAGAACAGTACATTGCTATATTGGCAGGCTGGGGTGGGACTTGGGCACTCGCTGCTGGTGAACCTGCAGCCAAATCAGGCGTTCATAATGTCAGTCGGTTATTGGTTTTTCGACTAAACGCAAAAACACTCTTACCTGATGTACCAACACTCGATAAAGAACTCTTGTATGTGAATAGCGAGGACTTGAAAAACGCTGATCTGGAAACCGGGAAGAGTCTCTACTTCAATTTATGTGGCCGTTGTCACGGCTTTGGTGCCGTTTCTGGCGGTGTACTTCCTGATCTGCGCTATTTGCATCCAGAAAAATTAAATATCTGGGATGATATCGTACTGAGCGGCATGCTTAGCGCCAACGGCATGCCAGCATTCAAGAACGAGTTGACCAAATCAGAATCTGAAGCGATAAAAGCATATGTGCTATCGCGTGCTGACGCTAGCCGTCTTTAATTTTGGTGTCTGTACTTATATTGATTATTAATTAATCGTACAGTTAATGCCCTTGTTATACATAGCCGGATTCTATTATGTGATCGAGTATTTTCCCTCGGTCTCCACTCCACTTTGCATTTAGTCCATAAGCAAGCGACATCCGGTTTGCCAGGTTAAACAATGCACATACAGCGATGGCATCTTCAAGAGCTCCTTCTGTCCAACCAGCGTCTACAACAAGGTTAACATCCTGCTGAGACATATGTTGCGGGGTCAGGGTTAGTTTGTGAACAAAGTGCAGCAAAGGCTTGAGCTTGCTATCAACCGGAGCAGAGTTGATATCACTTAGCAAGGCTTCGATCACGTCTGGAGAAAAGCCAAAGGCTGCAGCGATTCTACTGTGAGCACCGTAACAATAGACGCTGCCCGTCGTGCCCGAAACAAGTGCAGCGATGAGTTCCCGTTCATTCACTGTCAATTCTGATGATTCGCCGCGCATGACGTCCTGACAATAACTCTGAAATCCAGCGTAACGTTCAAGTCGACTGCTAAATATATCTTCTAGAATACTCTCGTCAGTAAATGCATTGAAATAGCTCATATTTGCTTCCTAAATTCCAAATTTTTAAAAATCAATACCGAATCCAATCCGCCACGACCCAGGAGTGACATTAACATGACTGCACCAAGGTCTATGCGACTAGCAAGTCTCTGTAAATGATAATTCATCAGAGAAAGGCACCTACAGCAGTGGAATTTTATTCTTATATTTATTGCAAAGCATACTGAATTTTATTCTTATATTTATTGCAAAGTATACTGATGATAGTATACCCTTTTTTCACAAACACTTTCCGTTAACGGATAGTCTCCGATTAGCAAAGCGGTGAAGTCTAATCACAAAGAAAGAGCAGTCTTAAATTGGGGAGCGAGACCTTGAAAAAAATCAAAATGATATCTTCACTTATATCCGGAATCATTGGATTTACTTCAGTATTCATAATGACAGGATCAGCCTATGGAAACGATAGCAATGGTGGCAGCCTATACACGCTAGAAGAGGTCGTTGTTACCGCTCGAAAGCGTGAAGAGAGCCTGCAAAATGCCCCCATCTCCATTACCGCTTTTGGCGGACAAGATCTTGAGCGCCGCAATATTACTGGGTTAGCCGATATCGGCCAGATTACACCTAATTTAGTTTTTAATTCGAGCGCACCGATTTCTGGTAACAGCTCTACAGCCTCAGTGTTTATCCGAGGTATCGGACAAAATGACTACACTCTGGTAACCGAACCTGGCGTAGGGATATACATCGACGGGGTCTATATAGCGCGATCGGTTGGTGGAGCCCTGGATCTAGTCGATGTCGAGCGGATAGAAGTGTTACGTGGCCCTCAAGGGACATTGTTTGGCCGCAACACTATAGGAGGAGCGATCAGCATCACTTCCCAAAAACCAGATGAAGAGCTGGCCGGACGAATACAACTGACAGTGGGTAAAGACCAGCTAACCGACCTAAAAGGTAAACTAAACCTACCTCTTGGTGACTCAGTTTTTAGCAGCTTTGCAATTTCATCAAGGAAGCGCGATGGCTTCGTTAAGAATGTACAGAACGGACTAGATTTAGGTGATGATGATTCATTATCCGCTCGCGCTGCGCTACGCTGGCTGGCTTCAGACAAAGTTTCGGTCGACTTCAGCCTCGATGCGACAAAGGAACGTGAAAATGGCGCAGCATCTTTTGCCGTAGCGGCCGATGGCTTGTCTCCACTTGGTGCGGCAAATAACGTAGTGTTTTTAGGAGCTTTGGGATGCGCTCCACCGCCAGGACCTATTGGAAATACCAATTGTTTTAACAGCCAGTGGGTCACTGACGGGCAGCGCATTAGTAATGGCACGCACCCCCAGTATAGCGAGCTAGATATCTGGGGGGCGGGCATGACCATTGAATGGGAACTGTCCGAGAACCTGTCTTTTAGATCGATTACATCCTACAGAGATTTAGATAGTTCCTTCTCTCAAGATGCGGATAATTCTCCAGTCCTTCAGGATCACATTACGCATGAATATGAGCAGGACCAGTTCAGCCAGGAGCTTCAATTACTAGGCAGTTTTATGGATGACCGAATGAAAACCGTCTTAGGAATTTACTATTTTGAAGAAGAAGGTAAAGACATTAACGTTGTGAGTTTCCCTGTAGTGTTATTGAGTAGCGGAGGATCGATAGATAATGAAAGCAAAGCGATTTTTGGGCAAATTACCTACGATATTACTGACGCTTTGAGCATGACCCTAGGACTGCGCTATACGGAAGATAAAAAGGTCTTTTTGCCAGACCAGTTTGTACTAGACCCTCGTCTTTCAGCTGCACCACCTCCGGCCGGTTTTGCTTATGTTCCAGGGACCCGTATGCTGCCATTTGAGGAAGTGGAAACGGATATTGATGAAATAACTCCGATGCTGAATGTCGCGTATAATCTCTCAGAAGCAACTATGCTTTACGCCACCTACTCAGAAGGTTACAAGAGTGGTGGTTATGATCAGCGCGTATTTCCCCGAACCTCCGATTTTACGGCACCTTCCTTCGAACCTGAGTTCGTTGAAAGCTTTGAACTAGGGATGAAATATAAAAGCGATGACAATCGTTTTCGCGCGAATGGATCTATGTTTTTTATGGATTACACAGATCTTCAAATTGCAGTTGTTAATAACAACGTTGATGTGATTACACGTAACGCAGGGGAAGCAGAAATCAAAGGATTCGAGCTCGAATTGGCGTTTATTCCAGCAGACAATTGGATGCTGGAAGGATCGCTCGGATACACTGACGCAGAATATACTAGCCTCAGTGCGGGCGCCATCCAGGCAGGTCTTTCCAGAGACAATGAATTAGTGAATACGCCAGAATGGTCACTAAGCGCCGCAATATCATATACACAGCCCCTTGAAAGTGGTGCTTCCTTATCCCTCAGGCTGGATGGAAGCCACCGCAGTGAAGTCTTTTTCGACATAACCAATACGCAGGTGATCGCTCAGGATGATGTTTCACTAGTGAATTTCAGTGTCAACTATCGAAGCACGGGTGCTTGGGACTTGGGTGCCGGTATCACTAACCTTGGCGATGAAGAATATCATGTCAGCGGATTCCAGCACCTTAATCCGTTCGGTATTGCCTATGTAAATCCCGCGCGAGAGCGACAGTGGTGGTTACGTGTCGGATACAGCTTTTAAGGGGATTCGAGAAATGGATAAAGTAAACTCAAAAAACTAAGCTCACATTGCTATATTTGATGTGAAACTTGGCTTTTGAGTTTACTGTGACGAAAATAGCACAGATTGTTTTCGACGCTGACTAACTCAAATCGAATAAGATGCTTAGAGGTAAGAGCACCTCTATTACCCAGCGAGGGAGATAGTCCGGTTACTGGTACACTCAAGATATTACTATTTTGCCTCACATAGTAAGTACACCCAGACTGGCGCCGCCGCAGATATAAAAAGTCTGCCCAGTTATAAACCCACTGTCTTCGTCAGTAAGAAATTCAATAACACGCCCTATATCCTCAGGTTTGCCCAATCGTTTGACGGGCACTCCCTCAGCTATCTGCTGGCGACGTGAGGCATCTGGAATCTGCTCCCGAAACATTTCTGTTTCTATTGGCCCTGGTGCCACAGCATTCACAGTAATACCCTGACTAGCAAATTCCAGTGCCCAGGTTCTTACCAACCCTAGCATGGCAGATTTGGTGGCGGCATAGCAGGTTCGTGTAACCAGTCCGAGTATCCCACGGGTTGAAACAAGCACAATGCGCCCAAAATTCGCTGCTTTCATCCCCGGAATAAATTGCTGAGCTAATATCAAAGCTGAATTAATATGCAGCTCCTGAAGGTAATCCATTTCCTCAAGCTTAACTTCTTCCATTAACGCGGGCTTGACGGTTCCGGCACAATGCACAAAATACCCAACGCTGTATTCCCTTCCCAGCTCTTCGGCTAAGCTTGTCGTAGCCATCCGGTCTGTAAGATCTGCTTCGACCGTTATTAGATTGGAGTGCTGATATTTGGGTTCGACGTTGGCAATATTTATGACCTTCAGCCCTTTGTCGAGAAAACGATTGGCGATATTGGCGCCAATTCCTACGCTGGCGCCGGTTATTACAGCGACTTTATCTTCTTGAGTATTAATTGGAATTCCTCCTACTCATTCATTGGCCACAACAAAATATTGTGGATTATCGCAGTCACCCTTCTGACGAATGATAACTTTCATACCCACGCTAGGGTTTTCAATAGTAAGATTGGCAATGATGCAGGACACCTTATCTAGCTTTACCTGCGCTATGTCCCAGGGAAGCTGCTGCTGAAATTCTGCTTCAAAACTATGATTCAGACGCGTCCAGGATAGCAGCTCACCCGTGCCCTCAATGGTTGTCCACTCCAAATCGCTGGACAGACATGATCGACATACCTCCCTCGGCGGATACTGAACGAAGCCACACTCGCTACAGGACTGGACGTCGATAGACGAACTCACGACGACTCTCCTGCTTCCAGTATGACCGCCGCAGAGCATAAGCCTCGGTCGTAATTCACCATTCCGAATCCACTGACCATTCCAATACGGGCATCCGCAATTTGACACCCCAATACCTGGCCGGTTAGTTGGCGCAAGCCTTCGGTCACACCAAGAAAACCACCTGCGAACCCAGCCTGACCGGAGGATAATTGCCCGCCACTAGTATTATGCGCCAAGCCAGCTCCTTCAACATTCAAATCTGTCTTTTCGAGATACTCCACTACGCCACCGTACTCACAAAAACCCAGATCTTCCAGTTGGCGAAATACCATGACAGGGTAATCATCGTAAGATTGTAAAAACTGAATATCCTCGGGGCCAGCATCGGCTTCTGCATAAAGCGCCTCTCGAAAATTACACCATCCACCATTAATGGGAAGATCCAAATCCTTATGAGCATTGTAGCCTTCCTCTGCAGCCTTAATGCGAGCATAAGGAAGCTGAAGACTACGAGCGCGTTCTTCTGACATTACTAGGAAGGCTTCCGCACCCGCACAAGGCATCACACAATCAAATAGCCCCAAGGGCTCAGCGACAGTCCTAGCACCCAGATAAGCTTCCATAGTCAGTTCTTTGTCACCCAAAAGAGCATTGGGATTGTGACGCGCATTTTGTCGTTGCGAAATACAAAGGCGGCCGAAATCTTCCCTGGTCACTCCGTGGGTTTCCATGTACTGTTTGGTCGCCAGCGCGAATACTGCACTTGGTCCTCCAGCACCATAAGCGTGCACGCCGAAGGTCGAAAAATCACTAAAATTAGCCATCAGATTGGCATAGCTATCTGGATTACAAGTATCAGCACCCATACAGGCGACCACTTCTGCATCACCATTTTGCACGACTCTGGCCGCCCTTTTTAAACTGACAACTCCACTGGCGCCGCCCAAAATCAGCTGATCTAGCCATCGTAGCTCGATTCCAAGATGCTCTGCTACACTAATTCCGGTATCCGGAGCCAGAGTAAAACTCGAAATACTCATGCCATCCACATCACTTTTCTGCAAACCACTAGCCGACAGCAATTGCCTTAAGGCAGTACCAAAAAAATATTGCGCACCATGCGAACTGTAGCGCTGATATCGAACCGTTTGCGGAACACAGACTGCGACACCCTGGTAAGATCGTGACATCAGAAATCTTAACTACCGGAAGTGGATCCGAGCGACTTTGATTTTTTTAAGTGGCAAAGATTAAAATGAGAAGGCGTATTGAGCAGTTCATCTCTTAGCTCCTTAATCTCTCCCCGTTTGACTTTTTGTGTGGAACCCACTGGTAGTTCTTGGACAAAAATAACATGCCCAGGCACTTTAAAATATGCGAGTGATTGTCTGGAATTGGCGATTACTTTCTCAGCGGTTTGAACAGAAGCATCAATTTGGTCTTCAAGTTTGATTATGGCAAGCACCTCTTCCCCCCGAAATTCATCCTCGACCGAGGTCACCGCACAACTATGCACTAAATCTTGCTGCAGTAGTGCTGCCTCAACTTCAACGGCTGAGATGTTTTCACCACTCCGCCGAATCACATTTTTACGACGGTCAACAAAATACATATAGCCGTCATTATCTACCCTCACTACATCACCGGTGTGAAAATAACCGCCGTCCCAAGCCTCTGCTGTAGCCTCCGGATTTTTTAGATATTCCACAAAGAAGTTTTGTCGCGGATCATCCCCCCGAGTTTTTACTAGTAGCTCGCCAGGCTCACCCGAATCGACCTCTTGCCCGTGCTCGTCCACGAGCTTGAAGTCCAGGGTCCCAGGAGGCTTGCCGATGCACCGTGTGCCGACGTTCCTTGGTTCGAGTGAAGCCATAATACAGGCCGTGCCACCGGTCTCTGTCATTGCCCAACCTTCCACTAATGGAAAACCAAAACGTGCTTCGAAGGCCGCATGGTGCTTAGGATCAACCCCTGCACCCAACCCAAAGCGCAGCTGCTCACCAAAGTCATCCTGCGCTGAAACGGGCATATTCATCAACATAGCCGGCATTACACCTAGATAGTGAATAATGGTGGCATTTGAGGCGCGGATTGTATCCCACCAGGTGGAACTGTGAAAACGATCTAGCTGAATGACACAACCGCCTGTTGAAACCATACCCATAAATGAGCAGGCCATCGCATTCTGATGGTTGGTCGGCAATGGAGTAGCGAGTCGTTCCTGACCAAGGCGCAAATTGGCGGCACCCTCCATTTCACGATACCAGTTCCCCCAAGAGAGAAAATAACGATTGCTAAGCACACAACCCTTTGGCTTACCCGTAGTGCCCGACGTATACAAAATCGCTGCTTCCAAATCCAGGTTGCGCTCCGACTTCGTCAAGGTATTTTGAAGTGGTTTAAGCTGCGACAATGTCTCGGTATTTGCTACTAGAATACTTATATCAACCTCTTCACACAGACGAGAAACTCGCTCCTCATACTCTGCTAAGCACACGAACAACTTTAGACCACTGTGTGCTACAAGATATTGCATCTCCTCATCCGTGTACTGAGCATGAATAGGCACAATACTGCACCCCAGTGCATTGAGAGCTAGAAAATGCAGAAAAAACTCCGCTCTGTTATCCAGCATGAGTCCTATACGGGTCGAACCAATAATACCGACGCTGGTATAAACTCTTATAAGCTCCTCAGTGGCGTCCAGTCCATTTTGGTAGGTATAGTTCACTGCCCGATCAGAATAAGATTGCACCGCACTCAACGGAATATGCAGGAAATCTTTCTCCGAATATCGTTTAGCGGTATCGCAATATTGATCATAACAACTTAGCATCATCTTCTATTCCACAATTTCTTTCTGTTAATTATCCAACGGAGTTAACCTGCGGGTCTGCGACTAATGGGTTTACCTAACGCTTAATTTCTTCTTCACTATTCGGGCTAAGCTCCCCTAATACGATCGATAATCTCTTGCGGATTATCGGGTGCCAAATTCCCACGCCATGTCACCATCAAATCTGGTCGCACAAGAATCAAACTATTGTCCAGCACCTCTGCTGCGCAATGAGTCGGCACGTCAACCAATTTTATTGGCAGATCAGCCTCCTTAGCCGCCATCATGAAGGAAGTTACCTCGATAGTTTTATCAGTACGAACTAGGTTAAAATCCCTATCGAACAAGTCATAAAGCGCTACACCCTCGTCCACCCAAACATGAGGCATTCGGTGTCCGGGGCGTGTGGTTGGCCAATAAAGTTGCGGATGATCCGGTGGAGCACTGCTTCCATCTTGAACACATATCGACGAATCCTCATAGCGATAACCCAATAGGCACCCTGATGAATCGATTAAACCCTTAACCTGTGAATCGAGCTCCGCTCGAATCTGATCACGCGCCATATCACCCTCCGGACTATCTTCATCCAGAACATCGCCAAAACGGTAAATGAATTTCAAGATATGGAAATAATTTCCCGAGATATTAGTATTTCTTACTCCAATTGGGTGGCGCTCCTCATGGTAAGTGTCCAGTAGTCGATGCCCACCCCAACCTTCGATCATTGCCTGCAGCTTCCACGCGATATCAATCGCATCTGAGACACCGGTGTTCATTCCAAATCCCCCAGTGGGCGTGAACAGATGTGCCGAGTCACCTGCCAGAAAAACACGTCCGCAGCGGTAACTCTTAGCAACCAATGCATGAGCCGTCCAAGGCTGGACAGAATGAATTTCTACTGGCACATCCCATCCTGCCATGGCCTTGACTCTAGCCACCGGATCAATATCGTCTGGTTGCTCGCCCTCATCTAAAATGTAGTGGTAGGTATATGTGGTGCCTCCGTCCCAGTTCATCACAAATCCTGAATCCACCTTATTGAGGGGAAAATAAATATTCGCATGGCCAAATTCCCGGTTTAGGCCCGGCGCCTTGAAATGAATGGCAACAAATCGACCAAGGCCAGCCTCCCCTTCCAAGTCAATATCCAGAGTCGAACGCACCAAAGATCTGCCGCCATCACATGCCACCATATAATCGGCCTTTACCTCTTCAACATCTCCATCAACAGAATTTTTTATATAGGCAACCACACCATTTTTATCCTGCCGAAATCCTACCAATGCGCTGCCAAAGCGCGCGTCAATTAAGCCGGGTTGGCCTAGAACATGTTCTTTTAGAGCTGCATCCAATTCATTCTGACCCATTATGTTCTTAAGGTATGGTGATTGATTGAAACGGGCGTCATTTGCCCCCTCGGCTTTCACCATGTCCATTAACTGGTTGTGCGAAGGTAGGGCGATTTTATAAACGAGCCGGCCATGAAGGCTGCTTACAAATTGATAATCGTTGGGCAAATCCGGAGAAATTCCCAGTCCAATTATATTTTTGTCAAAACCCCAGCGACGGTAGTATTCCATCGTCCGGTTAGCAATTGCATTGGCCCTGGGATGCTCGTTAACCTCTACCCGCTCCTCAACTAAAACACTGGGGATTCCTCGATAAGCAAGCTCGGCTGCCAGCGACATTCCTACCGACCCACCGCCGGCAATCAATACTCTGGACTTGTCGTCATCCATAATTTCCCCCAGTTACAAGAAACAACAAAAAAACAAAGTACACTGATTTTCAGTATACTGATTATAAGAATTTAGCTTCATTAGTCTATTTCGAAGGCAAATAACGCATAGGCGCACGACTGAGCTCATTACTACTATCTGCAAGTTTTTGCAGAAGTTTTAGCAGAACCTTACGCTCCTCACTGGCAAGGGGCTGTAAAATTCCTTTAGATACTTTATCCATTAAACCCTCTGCCTCCGCAAAAAGCTTTCGGCCTGACTCTGTTATATATACGAGCTTTGCTCTCTTATTATTTGCATCCACTTCGCGCCTAACGTAGCCGTTCTTCTCCATTCTGACTACTATATTGGAGCAGGTGGTCCGATCAAGGGCAATATACTGGGCCAACCTTCCCTGATCAATACCTGAATGACTGGTCAATATCCACAAAATCGAAAATTGCAACGGGGTCAGATCTTTACCTTTGAATTCATCTGCAAAAATCGAGGCGCCAATTTGATGTACTCTGCGAATCAGAGGACCAGGGGATTTTCTGAGGTCATACTTTGCCATATATTAATGGTCACTTTTTTATTGTAGTGATTAGTTAAGCGCTTCGAATATATATTAATGCATTTGCAAAAATAAAGAATCAAAAAACAACAACATGACCAGCTATTAAACTACTCCTTTAACCGAATCCTTGCAGTCTGACGAGACACTGCAACCAGTTGACCTTGCGCATCCCAGAAAGTGCCATCCTCTTCCATCACACCATCCGTAATTGAGTTGGTCTGCACACGTGCTTGTATAGGACCGGGACCGGGTAAAGCACGTATCTGCACCGTCAACTCTACTGTCGGTATCCAACCCACCCTTCCGAAGACGTTAAAAGCAGGAGGAGGCAGCGCATCTGCAAACATCAAAAGTGAAATCACATCTGGATCAGTTTGATCCTGGTGTGCTAACCAGCCCTCTATTTTTCCTTCACCTGACGGCTTACCAGTGCGGAAAACGTTCCCGCCCTTAGCAACTCTAATATCAACTCTCTGACGAAATTCGAGCTCACTAATTGCACCTATTTCGCAGTCATCCCAAGGTGAAATCTTGTCTGCCTGAAAACTTGACCAATTAGGACCGCTACCCACATTCAAATCTACATATGCAGCGGTAAGTACAACTTTAGGTTCTCCTTTTTGGAACATTTGCACCGAAGCGTGGCTCGTGCGTTTACTTGACCGAAGTACGGTAACGAAACAGTCGATAGGGCCCAGTTCAGTTGGCGATATATAAAAAGCGTTAATGACCTGGGGATGCGGATGAGGAAGTGCCTCAGTCAAAGCACGGGCTCCAACAACCATCACATAGCCTCCATTAGGCACCTCACCAATACGCCATCCTTCCCGGAGTTGTCCCCGCCAGTGATTCTCACCGATCTTCTCTACCGCAGTATCCGCTTCAAAATTACCCAACAAACCTCTCCCAAACTGGTTTTTTCAATCTGTGCATCTTATCTCAAACTTAAAATTGATTTTCCTATGGCAGTTACAAATAAAATTCTGATTTTTAGTCATTAATTAAACCAAAGAGTAGCGTTAACAAATCAGCTTTTCTATACTCATCAGAATGCAGTACCAACAAATCATTCCAAGAACACTAAGTGTGGCAGCGCAAATCGCAGCATTACTAACCCTTGCCATCCTAACAAACATGATATCTGCGCAAGAGCCTACCACCCTTAACTTGCCCAGCGATATCGTTTCTAAGACATATCGCCAGGACGCTTATTCAAACACGCTAGGAGAAAGTCTCTATGATCTCGGTCTGGCGCAGCAACGTGCTAATGAACACGAGAAGGCGATTGACACTCTCAAACAAGCGACCCACATGATCAGGGTCAATAGCGGTCTCCATAGCGCGCTCCAGCTTCCAATCATCGAGGCTGAAATTGAAAGCCTGATGCATCTTAACTTATTTAAACAAGTCGACATTCGTCAGAATTATCTCAGAAAAATTCAGGCCAGAAGCCTGGTAGACAACGAGAAGATTGCTCGCGGTTTGATCAGACAAGCTGAGTGGCAAAATAAAGCCTATCACTTGGGTATAGCTCAAAATGACGAAGAAAAACTTTTCCGCTTGGTAGATATGCTAAACCTTTACCGTCACGCATTGACACGTCTCGCAGAGAAGCAAGGAGAGCTCTCACCCGCACTTCTCGAACCCTTACACGGAATATTACGAACCCAATATCTATTGACTGGATTGATTAGCAAATCATTAGGGGTATACGAAAGAAGTTTGTCTCGTTTCGATAATGATGGCGCTCGCGCCTATCGATCTCAAAACTTTAAACAAGGGAAACATATTATTTCGGCGATCTATGATGTCGAAAAAAATGCTTCAAAAAATCCCCTTGAGACTACTCAAAATAGCCTAACAATGCTTGCAGACTGGATGCTATGGAATGGAAAGAGAGGGGATGCAAAAAGGACCTATATGGAAGCGACACGAGCTGGCTTAACTCCAGATGATGAAAATTTAGAGGAAACTCCTGTTCCAGCTGAAATCTTTCCGGTACCCGTACCATTACCCCAGCTAGACGGATTTAAACCACTTCCGGATACAGTATCCATAGAATCAGCGAATCTACTGATTGGCTTTGACATAACTAAAACCGGACGCGCCATCAATGTAAAGCGTCTTGATGAATCTGATACCGAAGATGGAGTCGCCAGAAAGATTATCCGCTTAATTAGCAAGACACGTTTTAGACCTCGGCTTGAATTAGGCGAAGTAGTGGTTGCTGAAGGAATTACCTACGGGTTCGACACAAGTACGTGGTGACTAATGTCTTTACAATAGTTTACGGTATTCCTTCTCACACATTGCTATCCTGCAAGATACTTTGACTACTCAATGGCTTATTTAATGGCATCAACTAAAAGTCTTAGAAAATACGTGGTGACAATGGGTATGGTAGGTCTAGTAGCAGGGTGCGTCTCTCCACCTCCATCCAGCCCATCAAATTCAGGTGTGTCGGTTTCACTACCTATCCCGATCCCTATTCCTTCTAGCGGGGGGAGTAAGGCGAGTAAAACAGGGAGCGGTTCAAGCAATAGCACACCCTCTACCAACTCAAAAAAAGGCCAGAGCTCTACTTCAAGCTCTTCAAGCTCTTCAAGCTCTTCAAGCTCTTCAAGCTCTTCAAGCTC
>CAJXCR010000018.1 GCA_913051825.1 uncultured Halieaceae bacterium | reverse complement strand
GCCTTCACATTCTGAAGAAAATTCTGTTTTAGTGGACTCGTAACGCTCCATTAATTAGGCCGATTCTGTATCCATAGCTTTCTTCCCCCCAAGTATTTTGTCCTGCAATACCTCCCAAACCCTAGCGCTGCTTAATTCATGCATCTGCGTTAGGTTAATTGTTTTATTGCCGATTAATCCAAATCGATCGGGAGAGGTTGGTCCGAATAAAGCAACAGTGGGAATTTCCATTGCTCCAGAAAGATGAGTGAATCCACTATCAAGTCCTACCACTCCTGTAGCCGAACAGAGTTTCTCTGCGACTTCAACTATACTGAGACGTTCCATGGCAATTAAGACATTGGAAAATTTTTGCTTTATTTCTAGTGCCAAGCTCTTTTCTTTATCGTTACCCCAAATCAATTCAATTAAATAACCGTTTTTTGAGCCCATGTGAGCAAGTTCAGCCCAGCGATCGATCTGCCACAGTTTTTCGTCTTTACTTGTTCCTATCAAGAATAAAAGATTTTTGTCTTTCGTGTTACTTGGCGCAAAGATTTCCTTAATTCCAAAATCGGGTTGGCCCTGTGGTTCGTATTCTAGCGCCGCAGCCATCAGCAATCTGTTTTGCTCAATGGCATGTAGATTGCGATTAACTCTGTGTTTCTTGTTGTAGGCAAAACTAGCTAGCACTTCTCTAACTGACCCATGGTCATATCCATGGATAGTCTTCGCAGTAACGCATCTGGAGATGACGGCACTCTTCATTAAACCTTGTGCGTCGATTACTAAATCATACACACCTAACTTAATCGATTCTTTTTTCCAAGTCTTAAATTCATTCAAGGCGTTAGAATTTCGAGCTTTAAGCCATCTCCGCAGACTAATAGAGATGACTCGATCGACATCGGGGTGCCACTCTGCGATAGATACAAAGGCATCTTCTACAAGCCAATGCAGCTCTGCCCCAGGATGATATGCTTTTAGGTCAGAAATCGCGGGATACATGTGAAAGATATCGCCCATAGAGGACATTCTTACCAGTAAAATTTTCATTTTAAGCGATGGGATTTTTTCAAGTGTATTCCTGATAGGATTTTTCTTCTATCAAGTCTGAACCGAACAGCAGATTGATCTCTTTTTTTATACTCGCTCTCTGGTCGTTTGTTACATATACTGCTCGTGCCAATGTAATAAAACTCTCCCCAAAATTTTTATCTTTTTCGCATTCGCGTATATCGTCCTCTATCGACCAAAGCAATTTATTTATCTTTGAAAGTTCTGATTTAAGTGGTTCAAGCTTCTCCGTCTCTCGCCTATCGAGACAGCTACTTAAACGAGACCCCAGTATTTCAAGCTCATTGGAGACATTTTTTATTTTCTCTTGGTCGGAGATATTTTTTGTCTTGATTTCAAGTATAGTGATCTTGTCGACGAGTTCTCCAAGAGAGATTGGGGATTCAATAAGCATAGAGGGTCGCCAGAGTTTTCCAGTAATTGCGCTGATTTTAGCAAAACCATCGCCGCACTGGGAGCTATAATAAAATTCTCCTACTTTTTATTATTTCAGCAAGGGAAGACTTTGTGGTCTTAAAGGAGGAAAGTTCCGTATTGGCGGATAAGTGTTTTTTTTATTCAACTAGTCTATCTAGTTGAATAAGCATAATATTTCGCGATAGGGTGGTTGCTTTTGCGATTATACGAAATTAAATTGTGTATCTACCCAGACCATAGTTAGTTCTGGGCGATCTAAATTGAAGATAAAGAGACAGCAATTATGACTGATAGGGTGGTTGTGGTGTCAACAGATTGCCACGCGGGATTGCCAATTGCCGAGTACAGGCCATATGTTGAGAAGCAGTATCACGAAATGCTGGATGTAGCTGTTCCCGTTCAAGTAGAAATGATGGATAAGGCTGAATCTAGTTTCCTCATTAAGGAAGTCAATGATGCCTGGAGAGCTCCAATAAAGGAAAAGCTAAAGGGTGCGTGGAATTATGATGAGCGGGTTAGAATGTTGGCGGCAGATGGAATTGCTGCAGAAATCATTTTTCCAGATGGAATAACGGAACAGAATACACCTCCATTTGGTGCTGGTCTGGGTTTGTCTCCCCGTGAGATGGTTCCCGAACTTCAATGGGCGGGCGCCATGGCTCATAATCGCTGGTTGGTAGAGCTTTGTTCAAACGACCCTGAGCGTCATCTAGGTGTAGCTTCTATCCCTTTGCTTTGGGATGTCCAGGAAGCTGTAGAGGCCGTCAGATGGTGTGTTGAAAATGGATTGAGAGCAGTGATGATTCCTACCATGTGGTGTGAACACGATCCTTATCATCACGTAAAATATGATCCATTTTGGGAGGCTTGTGAAGACTTAGGAGTGATTATTCATTTTCACTCGGGGCCGGCCCCTCATCCTGAATTTTTTGGAAAAGATTGGCCTGTCGAAGACCAAAGCGATTCACTTCCAGGCGCAATGGGTATTTATGTCTCCGAAGTTATGTGGTGGCTTTATAGGCCTTTAACCTTCATGATTTGGGGCGGAGTATTCGAACGCTTTCCAAGACTTAAGGCTATGATTGTTGAGGGAGGTACTATGTTTATGTTACCGCCCTGGCTGAGGCTGCTTGATCACAACTATACTGACGTGCAGTTTTCGGCGAAATTGGGAGATTTCCGGTCTCATCTTTCTATGAAACCAAGTGATTATTTTCGGCGCAATTGTGGTATCGGAGCGTCCTGTGTTCCTAGATCGGATCTTGACCTAAGAAATCTCATTGGTACTGAGTTAATTATGTGGGGTAGTGATTTCCCGCATCCGGAAGGGACCTGGCCAAACACAGAGCAATATTACAAGGATACTTTTTCGAATTTTCCAGAAGAAGATGGAAGAAAAATACTTGGTGGTAATGCGATGGACTTTTATCAGCTCAATGAAAGTCATCTTCAATCTATTGCAAATGATATTGGGCCAAAGGCGTCGCTCTTTCATTAGTATAAAAGAGATTTTTCTTAAAAGGAGGATTTATGCCAATTGTTGCGCCTTGCGAGGCAAAAACAAATACTACACCGGACTTTCCTATGGGTTGGTTTTCTGTCGCTCGTGCGAATGAATTATCAATTGGCGGAGTGAAGCGAGTGGTTGCTTTTGACAGAGAACTTGCACTCTATAGAACGGAATCCGGTGTTCCCGTTGTACAAGATGCCTTTTGTCCACATTTAGGAGCTCATTTAGGGGTCGATGGCCGCGTCGTGGGGGAGCGTATTCAGTGCCCATTTCATGGTTGGGAATTTGGTAAAAGTGGAGATTGTGAATCTATTCCTTACTGCGAGGAAATTCCTTCAAGAGCGAAACTTAGAACATGGCCAACTACTGAGAAGAATGGCGAGGTCTATATGTGGTTTCATCCAGAGAATAGTGAGCCGCAATGGGAGGTGCCGGAGCTGGCGGAATTAGGGCATCCGGATTGGAGTTCCCCACGACACGCTGAATTTGACGTTCCTGCTCACGTGCAGGATATTGCTGAAAATTCATGTGATCCAGTGCATTTTGCGTATGTTCATAGGCAGCCGGATGTGCCGCCTTCGGAAGTTACGGTAGAAGATAACGGACGCATCCTTCATCTACATTCCGATGCTAGTCAGGCAGAAATACCGAGCCAGTTACATGCAACCGTCTACCAACCGGGTTTTGCTTTGGTTAGAAATACTTATGGACCAGGCGCAGAAATGGTGGTTTACAATAGTGCTCAACCTGTCAGCCGCCATGAAACGCGTATGCGTTGGACGTTGACGGTTAGGCGTGAGATAGAAGAGTTAGCTGGTGATGAAGTGATGAATGGAATAATTTCTGGACTTGGTGATGATTATCCTATTTGGGCTAATAAAGTTCATCGTCACAGACCCATTTTTTGTAAGGCGGATGACACCTTGGTTACTTTTAGAAAATGGGTCCGCCAATTTTATATAAAACCTATGGCTGCTTCTGGAAATACAGAATCTATTGCTAATTATAGTGCTTAAAGCAGACAAAATTTGTAAGGGGAAAAAATATGTCTAACGAAAATAATTCGCCTCAGGGAAATACCGGAGATATCGTTAATTGGCCAATGCTTAAGGTTGTTTATCGTACCGATCCAGAGTGTATTTCTGCTTTGTTGCCTCCAGGGATTCAACCTGGAGCAGATCCTCACGTAAACATTACGATATATAATTTTCCAGTCCCGGATGAGCCTGAATATGGAATCGTTACAACAATCAATGCTGACTATGAGGGTGTGTCAGGTGAATATACGTTGGGTTATGGTATTGATCAGGAGTCGGCTATTTTTATCAGTCAAGAAACTAACGGACAGCCGAAATATCCCTGTACCACTGAATATTATCGATTAGGACCAATGGTTTCTGCGCGATGTATTCACCAAGGTTATACATTTGTTGAATTTAAGGGAATGTCAAAAGGCCCGGTCGATCCTTTACCAGAATTTGACCAGCATGAGTGGTGGATTAAATCTTCTAGGGCCGTTAGCGTGGGAGGCCCAGCATCGGGTTTTGATTTTCCACCACATGTTGTTCACGTTCAGAGCCGATATGGAACAGCCTGGAGAGAAGAGGTGGAAGGCGAGCTCCTACTTCGCGATAGCCCGTGGGATCCTTTAACCACACTACTTCCGATGAGAGAGCAAGTCTCTGCCCATCTCTGGTGGCCTATTTTTCTGGATAGAAAAATCACGCTAGCGGGCCCACTGGATCCTGATGGATTCTTGCCTTTTGCGGACACAATTTCTGGCTCGCGTTATCCAGGGACAAGTGGTGGACCTAAGAGAACCTAGTTGTTGCTAATTCCATAGATGGATGAATAACGCTATTGCAGGGCTAACCACATAGGATGCTCAGAGCGATACTTTGGGGTTTGGTTACAGCCTTGTTCTTTTGGCAGGGACTTGAAGTTGCCGGTTGGGGGTTTTACGAGCTAAGCCATACCACGGGTATAGAAAGCCTGTATTTCGGTTATAGCTTATTCCGGAGTTTGGATCATATTCTCTCTCTTTGGCCCCATCACAATTATCTTTGCTTGGCGCTAGGAATCTTTGTTTCATTGACCAACTTTCATCTCAGAAGAAAGGTAAAGGGTGTCAAATGAATCGTCGTGATTTGATGCAGTGTGCAGTAATCCTCTTCGCAGGTTTAAAGGATTCACCCTATGCATTAGGCGCACTTTCAAATGAACAAAGAAAGGTGATCAGTGCGCGAGCACCTTATATTGAAAAAACTGCTGTTAATTTCTTTAATTACATTCAACGACAAGCAATCACTATTGCTTCTGAAAGAATTATTCCTCGCACTGACACCCCGGGCGCTATTGACGCTGGAGTCCCAAGATTTATTGAACTGATGGTCTCTAACTGGCTAATGGATGGTGAGAGAAAGACGTTTATGCTAGGGCTTCAGGATCTTCTGGACCAATCTGATGGAGATTTTTCAGCCCTTAGTGAGGCGAGGCAGTTAGATCTTCTTGAGGCATTTGAATCAGAGGCTGCCGATTCGAATTGGTATCAATTTGCTAATACGTTGCGCGTTTGGGACGAGGATGCTCCATTCATATGTCAGTTAAAAGAGCTTACTGTCCTTGGTTTCTTGCTGTCGGAGAAGGGGGCACGGGAGTTTCTTCAAATAAACCCTATGGGGATATTTGATGGTTCCTATCCTCTACAAAGTGATTATTCATCTTATGAAAAACATACTTTGGTTCGTTTACTCTCGCGTGAGACAAGTTGATGAATAGTACGGATTTCGATGCGATTGTTGTTGGCTCTGGGATATCTGGAGGCTGGGCAGCCAAAGAGTTAACCGAACGAGGTTTACGAGTACTAGTTTTAGAGCGTGGCGGTAATATCAAGCATGGAGAGGATTATCTAGGGGAGCACGCCAACAGCTGGCAGTTCGAGCACTATGGGTTACCTAATCGGAAAATAGAGCATCGCGATTACGAAATTCAGTATAAGTCTTATGCTTTTAGTGAAGCCACCAGACACTTTTGGAATAACGATCGTCTTAATCCCTATGAACGAAACAATCTCAAACCATTCAATTGGAGAAGAACGGATGTCGTTGGTGGTAGATCACTCTTATGGGGTCGACAGGTATATCGTTGGAGTGATCTAGATTTCGCAGCCAATAAAGTTGATGGAAGCGGTGTGCCATGGCCGGTTAGTTATTCTGATATTTCTCATTGGTACAGTCATGTCGAATCTTTTATAGGTGTGAGTGGGCAAGCGGAGGGCTGGTCTCACCTTCCTGATAGTGAGTTCTTGCCACCTATGGATTATTACAAGATTGAGAAAACTGTGAAAAACCGCATGCGAAAAAAAATTCCGGAGATCCCGATTACTATGGGTAGAGTGGCGGTTTTGACTGTTCCGCATAAAGGACGCCAAGCTTGTCATTATTGTGGACCATGTCATCGAGGCTGTTCTGGCGGAAGCTACTTTAGCTCGCAGAGCTCGACGCTTCCAGCTGCCAAAGCAACTGGAAGATTAACTTTGCTGCCAAACCAGCTGGTTGAGCGATTGGAGCATGATGAGTCTGGGAAACGAATTGTAGGAGTTAATGTTATAGACTCATTAACTCGGAGGCGAAGGCGTTTCACTGGGCGAGTTGTTTTTTTGTGTGCATCTACACTAGCAAGCACTCAAATAATGTTAAATTCTTCAAGCAAAAGGCATCCTGATGGTCTAGGAAACGAGAGTCAGACATTAGGCCGATTTCTTATGGATCATTTAGCAATTTCTCACCTTGGTACCTTTGTTGACGACGTAGAATACTATTATAAAGGAGAACGACCGAACGGATTATACATACCCAGATTCCGGAATTTAAAAAATAAAGATGATACTGATTTTTTAAGAGGTTATGGATATCAGACTCATGTCCTGCGTCCTGACTGGGAGTTCAGATTTAATGAGAAAGGGTTTGGTGCCTCTTTCAAGGATAAGCTTCGCCGGCCTTTGCCAATATGGGTTTGGGCTCTAAGAGCTTTTATAGAATGTCTCCCGCGCCATGAAAACAGAGTTTATTTACACCCAAGAAAAAAGGATCGATTTGGCATTCCATTACTTGTCACTGAATTTGAGTGGAGTGACAATGAACGTAAGGCAGCGCTCGATACAGGTGTGCAAGCTAAAAAAATTCTTAGAGCTGCTGGCGCAATAACTATGGATATAAACCAAGGTGAAAAACTGGATGAAGGCGGTGATGCAATACATGAGATGGGGACTGCTAGAATGGGTGCCGATCCAAAAACTTCGGTAGTTAATGAATTTAACAGAGTACATAGTATCGATAATCTCTATGTTACTGATGGTTCATTTATGTCTTCTTCATCTTGTGTTAATCCATCGCTCACTTATATGGCTTTTACTGCCAGAGCGTGTGAGCATGCTGTTACTCGTCTAAAAGAAGAGTCGCTAATTTAGATTTTATTTAAAATAACGCGATAGCGTTTTCGTATCTGACTTCGGCTGAAAGACATTTTTTTACATCTTTGCATTAGATTGATTTTTCGAAGATTTTTGGTAAGTAAGATTTCTTAGCGCTTAAACTCAATTGTCAGCCTTATATCCAGCTTGTTTTCGTATTAATAGTTGATTGCATCGTAGTCTTTACGTAAGGTCAGGTTTCTAGTTCCGCAAACGGTAAATGCAAATGAAGATATATCTTGGCGTTGTAGTCTGATGCTATTTAAAAGTTTTTTGCATCGCTCACAGCTCGCCTTGTTGCGCTTTTTAGTTGATTTTACTCCTCCCGTTAATTACATGGCATTTTCAGGCGCAGGAAGTGCAGATCAGCTTTGTGGACACATTCGTCAGGCAGGTAAAACGAGAGTTTTGGTGGTTACAGACAAAGGATTGTGTGATTTAGGTATTGTAGAAAAAGCTATAAGCGGCCTGAGATCGCGGGGAATAGATGTTGTTTTGTATGATGGAGTCCTACCCGATCCAACTTTTGAGCAGGTTTTAGAAGGTGCCGACATCATGCGCGCGCATGGTAGTGATGCGGTTTTGGGTGTTGGCGGCGGATCATGTATGGATGCTGCCAAAATTATCGCAGCAGCTGCCACCAGTAACCAAGACCCTCGTGAGTGGGTAGGCTTCAATAAGATTAAGCACGATGTGCCCCAGATCTATTGTATCCCCACCACTTCTGGTACTGGTGCTGAAACGACAATGGGAGGTGTGATAAAAAACTCTGAGCGCAGAGAAAAAACTATCATATCTGATGCTTGTCTAATGCCAGCGGCTGCAGCGCTTGACCCTAATTTAAGTATGGGCTTACCTCCCGCCATCACGGCTGCTACTGGAATGGATGCATTGACCCATGCCATAGAGGCTTACATCAGCCTTTGGGATCGAGGAACTAGCAAGTCATCTTCGTCAGCAGCTATTGATCTGATTTATAGATATCTTCCGATTGCTCACAGTGATGGAGATAATGAAGAAGCTAGAGAGAGTATGTCTTTAGCGGCCTATTACGCTGGAATGGCTATTAATCAAGTCAATGTTGGCAATGTGCATGCAATCGCACATCAGCTTGGAGGGCGCTATGGAATTCCACATGGAATTGCAAATGCGATGGTTTTGCCACATGTGCTTGAATTTTGTAGTGATGAGACTGAAGATGCATTGGCCGAGCTTGGAAGGTTAGTTGGGCTAGGTAGTTCGGATTCCACATCCGCAGAGCTTGCGAGGAATTTTATTGTTTCTGTTTCCGATTTGAGAGACAAGATTGGAATACCTCCGCAATCGGAATTAATTAAAATCGAGGATCATTCAATGCTCGCAGAGTCCGCAGTGAAAGAAGGCGCTGGTTATCCAGTCAGAAAATTATTAGACAAAAAAACCGCAATGCATATTCTTGAACAACTTACTATATGACCCTTGATAGGCTTTATTTGTCTCTGTAGTTTAGATTTTTTTATATAGATATACGCCGTCAGAACCTTTCTCTCGGCTAATTTGGCCTCGATGCATTAGACAATTAAGATGTGCAATCGTCTCTCCTGTAGCAAGACCTAAAGAGTCTTCTCCAATTTCGCGTTTAAATAGAGCCGGGAAACAGTCTATGACTTTTTTTGGCTGTTCTAGAAATTCGTATAATCTGTCTAGATTTTTGTTGTGTCCATCGATTAGCTGGCTAAGTCTTGCGTGTAGGCCGTTAAACGGAGCTTCATGAGAAGGCAAAACGAGTAAATCGTCGGGAAGCAGTTCGCGTATTCGAGCATTAGAAATAAGCCACTCCTTTAATGGATCTCCATCAGGCTCGGTTGGGAATACGCTAACATTTGGAGAAATTCGAGGAAGTACTTGATCTCCAGAAATTAAGCATTTTAAAGCGGGACAATATAGGCAAACGTGTTCGGGAGAATGTCCAGATCCTATTACTACCTGCCAATATCTATCTCCAATAGTTAGATTTTCAGAGGCAACTAACCGTCTATAGCTTGGTGGGATCGGTGCAATTCCAAATCCGAACATCCCAAATCGGGTTTTGTACTGCTCTAGTTGTGCTGGTGAATATCCTGCGGCAGCATAAAATTTTACGGCGATATCGGGTGCTGGTTTTCCTGTATCAGCCGCCAGAGTACGGCACATTAAAAACTCTTCTCTCGACATCCAAAGAGAACAATCAAATTTTTCTACAAGCCAACCAGCCAGTCCTACGTGATCAGGATGCATATGGGTACAGATCACTCTCAGTACGGGTTTGTTTTTCATGTGACCTGATAAAAGATTTTCCCATATAGCGCGTGCATCAGGAAGATTTAAACAGGTATCTACGACTGTCCATCCATTTTTCTCTTCCAGCAACCAAATATTAATGTGATCAAGTGACATTGGCATAGGAAAGCGAACCCAGTAGACACCTTCAACTATTTCCTGCGGCACTCCTGCTCCCGGGTCCGCTTCGCGACCCCATGGATAGCTTAGTCCACGATAAAGTTCTGTGTTTGCGGTTAGCATAAGAACGCCTATTCAAATATTTGATCTATCCCTAGATGCTGAAATTTCTAAGTCGATTCTAAGTTAACCGACCCCACGATCGGTTTCATTCCAATAGCGCGCTCGGACCGCTTTTTTGTCGGGTTTCCCGACTGGCGTCATGGGGAGTGATTCTTCATAGTCGATTGATTTTGGAGCATGAACAGAGCCCTTAGCTTTTTTTACTAGCTCCTGTAGTTCCGAAGTGATTGTCTCATTTGGCGACAAGTCTGGTTTCAAAACGATCACTGCTTTTACTGCTTCGCCCCATTTGTCGTCTGGCACCCCGACGACGATCGCCTGAGAAACAGAATCATGACCCGAGAGGACATCCTCTATTTCACGCGGGAAGACATTGAAGCCTCCTGTAACAATCATATCTTTGGTTCGATCCACAATATATAAAAATCCGTCCTGGTCTAATCTTCCCACGTCCCCCGTGTGCAGCCAGCCGTCAGAAAACACTTCATTTGTTTGTTCTGGCATATCTTTGTATTCCTTCATAACCAAAGGGCCTCGAACACATATTTCGCCAGGTTCACCTCTAGGGACTTGCTCTCCTTTATCATCCAGAAGAGAGAGATGCATCCAAGGAGTTGGACGGCCGCAGGCTCCAAGACGTTCCGGATGCTTTAGGTCGTGCTCATTTCTCTTCATATTTGCTAGTACCATCGGTGCTTCAGATTGACCATAAAACTGATAAAAAATGGATCCCCACAGTTCTATCGCTTCGCGCAATCTTTCTGGACTCATTGGTGAAGCACCATAGAAAATTGTTTCCATGCTTGACATGTAATTTTCTTTTGCCCGAGGAGAATCAAGGAGGAAATAGAGCATTACAGGTACAAGCATTGTGGCGGTTATTTGATGTTTTTTTACCATGTCAAAAAAAGTGTCCGGCGTGAAGCCTTGCATCACATAGAAAGCGCCACCTTGTTGCAATACTGGCACAAAAAAAGCAGCAGCGGCATGTGAAAGAGGTGTAGCGATCAACATACGTAACTCCGAAGGAAACTCCCATTCTGCTATCTGAATTTGGCTCATATAGGCTGTAGCTCGATATGTGCTCATAACACATTTGGGTTTTCCCGTTGTGCCTCCAGTAAAAGTAATTGATGAAATATCATCTGGATTTACATCTGGCGCCGAAAGAGCGACAGGAGAAAAATTTTCCGATAGTTCGAGATAATCCAGTCCGAATTTCGAGGGTCCGAAAGAAAGTAGTTTTAAATTGGGTATACGATCTTTAAGTTGTGCAGCATGGTCGTCAAATACTGTTGGATCATAAACTAATGCATCTATCTCGGCTGCTTCCATCGCATATGCATGATCATCCATTGACCCTAGTGGATGAAGGGGAGATCCTGCACAACCCGATAATTGCATGGCCGCAATGTTGTAAAGCACTTCAGGGCGGTTCGCAGACAATATGGCTATTCGACTGCCGACACCAAGATTTTGTTCAAGAAGCGCCTGCACCATCTTGCTTGTTGCTTCTCTGACTTCTTTATAAGTTGCTGTGCTCTCTCCTAGAAAAAGGCACGGTCTTTCATCATAGCGATTCAATCCTTCGATTAGGAGGTCTGGCATGATAGGGGGTGAGTGTAAGTCTTTATTTACCAATGGTCTCTCCAAGTGTATTTATAGTGCCAGACCATTTTTAAGCACCCGAATTGTTTCCTCGTGTGCTCTTTGGTTGATCTTGGCTTCAGCAAAAAAATGTGATCCATGGAATGTTCCTGGGAACGAATGCAGTTCAGTTTGAATTCCTTCTTGCATTAGTTTTAATGCATAGAGTATGCCTTCATCACGAAGCGGATCAAATTCCATGGTTGAAATATATGTTCGCGGCAATCCTTTCAAGTTATCTGCTCGGGCTGGAGCTGCGTAGATTGGCACATCATCGCCGCCAGGGGCGAAGTCGTTACCAAGGTAATATTTCCAACTAAGCTTTGACAGCTGCTGGTTCCAAATTGGAGTGTCGGTATACTTCTGCATGCTAGGCGTGTTTAATCTATCGTCGAGTTCAGGAATTCCCAAATATTGAAAACAGATAGGAGGGCCATTACGATCTCTTGAAAGCAAAGCGAGCGCAGCACACAAGCCTCCTCCTGCGCTGAGCCCGTAAATACCCAAACGTTCTCGATCTATTAGAAGATTATCAGCCGAATCAGAAGCCCATGAAAGCGCAGCATAGCAGTCATTAAGACCACTAGGATATGGGTGTTCAGGTGCAAGTCTGTAACCGACAGATATCACCACAATTTCCAGTTCTTTACACAAATTGATGCAGGTGGCTTGTTCAGAATTGAGACTACCTATGACGAACCCTCCGCCATGCACGTGTATGAGTCCACCAGATTTTTCTTTAAGGCGTTTTGGAGTGTAAATCCTAACTGGGACTTTGTGACCATCGAGTTCAGATTTTACAAATTCATTTGTCACTTGAACACCTGAAAAATCCACCTCCATTGCGCTTGCAAAAATTTCCAGAGTTGATCGACAGGCTGCAGGGTCAGAAAAGTCAAGCTCAAGAGTCCTTTCGGGAAGCTCACCCATCATCATTTTTATTTCTGGATCGAAAAAATATTCCATAAAATCGTCCCTATGCAATTCCTATCTGACTAAATTACTAATGAGTAACATTACCATACGTTCATATGATTTTTTGCTCTTCAAGAAGTTTACATGGCTAGTTATTCCCAAGCATTTCTCGTCTAATCTTGGGCCTAGTCGTTTTTGGTGACAACCATATATCTAAAAAGTTCTCTCCGAAATTAGGATCATTAACACTGCCAATTGCCCGCTCGTTGTAAAAGAATTGATTCTTGTCATTCTTATACAGTTCGAAAGTCAGAGTATCGCCGGATTCTATATTTGGCCAAATACTTTCTAACGTTTTTATCCAGCTTAGTTGATTTTTGTCGTTTGCCATTTGCGCATCCCATTCCTTCTTGGTTTGTTTGATTAGCGCGCTAGATTTAATATTACGTTCGTAGATTATTTTAAGTTGGATCGGGCGGATTCCATCTGTATATTCACCAGACTCTGTTTTTAATTCTGAAGTATAAATATCGAAAAACAGAACACGTAGCTTTGCTGTGCCGACAGTCTCTAACTCACTCAAAGGCTGAGCAATATTCTCCTTAGTGGCAATGCAAATAAAGAGAACACTTAGCAGATAAAGCAGTCTCACTCTGAAGGTGCTGGCTTAACCATGTAACTTGATATTCTGTACAATGATGGGAGGAGTACAGCCCAGATTATCGATAAAGTTAAAAACGTGTGCTTTGTATCTAAACCAAATTCCACAGCCCCAACTCTTTCGCCTACTCCATAATTCAAAGGGACTATCAATGCACCTAAGATTATAGCTAAAATCGGGCGGTAACTTAAAAATGATAGGCTTCGAGTAATTGTTGTAGAAAAAGCAATCCAAAGTGTGCACATCCACAATGGCAGTAGCACGTCGTTATTAAAATTAAAGACACCGCAGATGCTTAAAACAGAGTCAACACCAATTCCTATTCCCCCTATTAAAAACGCGTGACGAATTTCTGAAACAACATTTTCTGTAATCAAAAAATGCAAGAGGACTAAGGCGATGGTTAGTGGCAGCAGGTCATTTTGACCAAAAACAGCACTAAACCAGGTTGATTGAAACCAAATAGCGTTAAACCAACCTGTAAGCGAGATGCTTCGTATTTTATAAAATACATGATTGCGATCTTTAAATAGATTCGACATAGAAAAGATACTTTGAGTTAGTTAAGAAGGATGCAGGTCCGATTTTATTTTTCAGGCCGCGGCTTGCCATGCTTGGCTAGGTAATGTGCACTCAGAGGAAGTGCTTCGAAGCTTTCGTTTGTCTCAAAAAGACGATGGTATCGAGACTCTTTAATTAACCATTGGCCATTAATTTTCTGATAGCGATCATAATAAAAGGCTGAGCCAGAGGTCTTGATTTTATCATCTAGTAGCCACATTTGATCTGAAAGGTGCCAGACGCCGGTTGCCTCAACTTCACTAAGAATTTCAATTTCTGGATGATGTCCATTATGTTGTGCAACGGACGATCGGTTAAATGCCGCCCCAATCGCTTCCACGAATCCTTCTTTTCCCGTTAAAGACCACTCATAGGTTCCACCATAAAATTCAATAATGACTTCTTCATGTAGCAGCTCCGATAGCTCAGTAACATTAGCCGTGTCTATACATCTAAAATATGCGTGCTTAAGTCTTTTTATTGCTTCAACATCTAGAAGGAACTGTATTGCGTGCTTAAGTGACTGAGGATCATTATCGCCAAGTTCCCTCGAGACATTATTATTAATACCAAGAAAATCTTTATTTAGCTTAGGTATCGGGTTAGTCATATTATTCTCCAATAAAGAAGCGATTTTGATACTACCTTACATGACATTCGCGGTGAGGTGCTTGAGATAATCGGACTTAGTTAACTAATCTCAAAAAATTTCGCAGTTTCATCAAGAGCAGTTCCAAATTTTTCAATTAATATATCGATTTCAGAGATGCTACAAATAAGCGGCGGTGCCATTATCATTGCGTCCCCAGTCTGCCTTACCATCAGTCCATTCGCATTAGCTCTATCTCTGCAATATATAGCGCCTGCAGATTCGGGTGCTAGACGCTCTCTAGAGTTCTTATCTCCAACAAGCTCCACCGCAGCAAACATGCCCTTTCCACGTACTTCACCAACGATTGGATGATCCTTAAACTCAGCGAGTCTTGCTTGAAAATGGGGAGCTATCTGCAGAGCAGTCTTCTCTATTATCTGGGTTTCCATAAGAATATTGAGAGTAGCTAAACCTGCCGCGCAAGAAGCAGGATGACCTGAATAGGTAAGCCCATGAGCAAATTCGCCGCCACCGCTTAATAAAACTTCCGCTATTTCATCTTTAATTAAAACGCCACCTAGAGGCATGTATCCGTTGGTGATGGCTTTGGCAAAGGTCATTAGTTGAGGCTTAAGCTGATAAGTTTCACTCCCAAACCATTTACCAGTCCTCCCAAAGCCACAAATCACTTCATCGGAAATAAGTATGATATCTCTTTCATTACAAATTCGTTGCATTTCGGGCCAATATGATTCTGGTGGAACAATCACGCCACCGGCACCTTGGATAGGTTCTGCAATGAAGGCAGCAACATTTTCCTCCCCAATTTCATCTATCTTTTTTTCAAGCTCCAAAGCAGCACTTCTTCCGAAGCTATCAGGATCTTGTTCTCCTCCTAGCTCAAACCAATATGGTTGAGTAATGTGGTAAACATAATCAAGGCCGCGAGCTTGTTTATGCATTGCACTCATTCCGCCTAAAGATGCAGCGGCTATAGTGCTGCCGTGATAAGCATTTTTTCTACTTATAAATGCTTTCTTATTTGGTTTTCCTAATAGGTCATAGTATCGATGCACTAGTCGTATGTTTGTATCGTTTGCTTCCGACCCTGAGTTAGTAAAAAACACATGGTTAAATCCGGAAGGCGCTGCGTCCACGAGTAACTTTGCTAATTCTACTGCTGGCTGGTTAGAGCATTTAAAAAAGTTGTTGTAGTAAGGCAGTTCTTTCAATTGCTGATAAACGGAGTTAATAATTTCATTTTGGCTGTAGCCTAGGTTGCAGCACCACAATCCGGACATACCATCTAACATTTTATTACCGTCGCTATCAAAGATGTAAATATGCTCAGCTTTGCTAATTATCCTTCCTCCCTCGCTGGCATATTCCTGGAAGTTAGTGAAAGGGTGGAGGTGATGAGCTTGATCAAGAGCCTTTAGATCATCTGTTTTTGAAGTTAATTTCATATCAATCCTTAAACTAAAGAACTAAGCACTAAATCATAGGTTGAAATAGTCTCGTGATATCATAGTGCCTATTACGACAATAGTGTATCGAGAGTTAAAATAATCATTGGATATTGATTGAGAGAATAATGCCGAATCATTTAGAAAGCCTAGAAATATTTCTTCAGCATCATCCCGATACTGAGGTATTAGAGGTGATGTTATTGGATCTTGTAGGAGGATGGCGAGGCAAATGGGTTGGTCGAGAGAAGATGGACTCTGTTGTCGCTGGGGAAATGAAGTTACCTCACAGTACACTTGCATTTGATTCCTGGGGTCGAGATCTCGAGGCTTGGGTTTTTGAGACTGGTGATTGTGATGCTATATGTATTCCTGATCTTTCAACACTAGTTCCAGTACCCTGGGCTGATCGACCTACGGCGCAGATGATAGTGTCGCTTCAAGAAATAGATGGGACTGCCTCAAGTATTGACCCGAGAAATATTCTAAAGCATCAAATTGATCGATTGGCAGATATTGGATATTTCCCTGTGATTGCTTGCGAGATGGAGTTTTTCCTACTCTCTTTGGAACAAGATTCACTTGGACGTCCAATTCATACCCAGACTGATCGCGTTGGCGGAAGAATGGCTGCAGGGCAAACATATGGACTTGAAATAATGGGAGACATGTCAACTTTTGTACATGCTCTAAGAGATGCTGCGAAAGTACAGGGTTTGCCGCTTGACGCCTTGATAAAAGAGAGCGCTCCTTCGCAGTACGAAGTCAACCTCCAGTATAGTTCGAATGCACTTGTGGCGGCAGATCAAGCGATAATGTTGCAGCGATTGATAAGAGGAGTGGCTCAAAGCCAGAATCTCTTGGCAACCTTTATGGCAAAGCCTTTTGGGAATATAGCTGGTAGTGGGTTTCATATGCATTGTAGTTTGCTAGATGAAGCCGGTAATAACGTTTTTAGCGATGATTCGCCGTCGGGAAGTCCGCTCTTAAGGAAAGCGGTAGGAGGCTGTTTAGATAGTCTTAGCGATTGCATGTTACTTTTCGCACCAAATCTAAACTCTTATCGCAGATTTCAGGCCAAGTCTCATGCGCCTCTTTCTCCGAGCTGGGGTTATGAGAATCGCACAGCAGCCATTCGGATTCCAGCGAGCGATCCTGATGCAACGCGTTTGGAGCATCGTGTTAGCGGAGCTGATGTCAACCCTCACCTCGCGGTTAGCGGACTTCTCGCAGCTATTTACAGAGGCATTCATGAAGAAATAAACCCACCGGATCCAATTGTGGGTAATGCATATAATCATTTAGATACTTCCTTACCATGCTACTGGCCAGATGCGTTGCATTTATTTGAAAAATCTAAAGTGATTCGCGAATCTTTTGGAGGGCAATTTCAGAAGATTTTTTCTCTTATAAAACGACAAGAAATGGCAGAGTTTGATTGTCAGGTAACACCGCTAGAATATGACACATCGCTGTGAGTTATTGTTAAGTTATACTTCATTAACAGGAGGGTAAAGTGCCGTCAGAAGAGACAGACAATCCGATTGAAGACACATCTATGTATGCGAATATCTACAGTTTCATGGGTGTGCCTTTTAGCCGCAACTTCCTTTCGGATAAATTTGATGCTTTTGTGATGGGAATTCCCTATGACTTGGCAACCAGCGGTCGAGCTGGGACACGATCTGGCCCTACCGATATTCGTCAAGCGAGTGCTAATTTACGGTGGGAAGAAAATCGTTGGCCATGGGAATTTTCCCTTCAAGATCGAATTTCGGTTGCAGATTATGGTGATATTCAGTATTGCTGGGGTGATAGCGATGAAATGTTAAGAGAAGTTGAAAGTCATTCTGCTCAAATTACCGGAGCCGGAAAAACATTGATTTCTCTTGGTGGCGATCATTTTGTTACGCTGCCATTGCTCCGCGGCCATGCCGCAACCTACGGAGAATTAGCTCTAATTCATTTTGATGCACACACTGATACCTATGATGATGGCGATAAATATAATCATGGTTGTATGTTTCAAAGAGCGCCTGAAGAAGGACTTATTAATCCAGAGTATTCGATTCAAATAGGAATTAGAACGGACTATGATCGTTCCATTCACAAATTTCAGGTGATTGATGCTCATCAAGCCAATGAGCAAACCGTCGAAGCAATTATTGAATCTGTTAGACAACGTGTTGGAGATAAGAAAATCTATCTTACTTTTGATATAGATTGTTTGGATCCAGCTTTTGCTCCAGGTACTGGTACTCCCGTGGTAGGTGGGTTAACGAGTTCTAAGGTTTTGCGTATTTTGCAGGGTATTGCTGACCTTCCCATTGTGGGCTTTGATGTTGTCGAAGTTTCTCCAGCTTTTGATCAATCGCAAATTACGTCTTTGGCAGGAGCCACTCTTGCCTTGCAATTTTTATACATGGTAGCAAGTAGGTGAAAATAAGCTCTCCTGCCAGAAAATCTTAAATAGATACCTTATAATTAGCAATTCCTTCGAAACAATGAACTTTGATAAGCAATCAATATGAAAGAGCACTTAATAATATGAAATACGGTAAATCCTGGAAGAAACTTAATTGGCACGATCCATTTTTATTGGAGCAATTACTATCAGATGAGCAACGGATGGTGAGAGATAGCGCCAATCAATATGCTAATGATCGACTTGCACCAAAAGTGAAAGAGGCATTTAGGGAAGAGCAGGTGGATGGCTCAATCTTTAGGGAGATGGGGGAAATGGGTCTTCTTGGATCAACTATTAAAGGTTACGGTTGTCCAGGAGTTGATTATATTTCCTATGGCTTGATTGCACGTGAGATTGAGCGAGTTGATTCTGGCTATAGATCGATGATGAGTGTTCAATCTTCATTAGTTATGTATCCGATTTACGCGTATGGAAGTGAGGCCCAGCGGGAAAAGTATTTACCTAAATTAGCCACTGGTGAATTTATTGGGTGTTTTGGCCTGACTGAACCAGACTATGGTTCCGATCCTGGCGGTATGGTCACACGAGCTAAATCAGTCGACGGAGGTTACTCACTAACTGGAGCTAAGATGTGGATCAGCAATAGCCCCATTGCTGATGTCTTTGTGATTTGGGCTAAAACGGATGATGATAAAATCAGGGGTTTTATATTAGATAAAGGCATGAAAGGACTGTCAGCACCGAAAATTGAAGGAAAGTTAGCGCTGAGAACCTCAGTGACCGGGGAAATAGTGATGGAGGAGGTTTTTGTTGCTGAAGATCAACTACTTCCTGGAGTGGAAGGTCTTAAAGGCCCTTTCGGCTGTTTAAATAATGCTCGGTATGGAATAGCGTGGGGTGCAATGGGAGCAGCCGAATCTTGTTGGCATGCTGCGCGTGACTATACTCTAGAACGGAAACAATTTGGACGCCCATTGGCTGCTACACAGCTGATACAGTTAAAATTGGCTGATATGCAGACTGAGATAGGATTAGCACTGCAGGGCTGTTACCGAGCAGGAAGTTTGATGGATGCTGATGAGATTGCACCCGAACTTATATCATTAATTAAGCGAAATTCATGTGGTAAGGCGCTGAATATTGCACGAGCTGCTCGAGACATGCTGGGTGGAAATGGGATTTCTGATGAATATCCGGTGATGCGTCATATGGTGAATTTAGAGGTTGTTAATACCTATGAGGGAACTCATGACGTTCACGCGCTGATACTTGGTCGAACTCAAACAGATATCCCGGCATTCTAGGAATACAAAATTTAAATTATAAACACAGAGTGATTATTACGAGAAGGAAATGCCGCAGTGTCATTTAGAGTGAAGCTATCGGTATTTGGCTTTGCTTTGGCTTTTACTTGTTTTATTTTGTTTGGACGCAATTTTTTTCCATTGCAGGGTTCAGTACCAGATAATTCGATTAGTAAGACTTGGTTTAAATCTGGATCCTATGAAGTAGATCTATACCAAGAGATTATGGTGGATCAATCACGAACTACCTCTGTAAATGGCGACTATGCAGGCTCTGCTCAGAGAACCTTAGAGGTTCATGTATGGGCGCCTAAATCTGTTAAAAACAAATTCCCGTTGATTATCTATAGCCATGGTTTTGTATCGACCTGGAGAGGTGGAGCATATCTCGCCGAGCATCTTGCCAGTCGAGGTTATGTGGTAGCTGCCCCCAATTTTCCACTCACTAATTGGTATGCACCCGGCGGCCCCAACATTACTGACATTGTTAACCAGCCTGGCGATGTGAGTTTTATTATTGATACGATACTTAAGCAAAGCTCATCCGAGCATCATAGGCTTTTTGAATTAATTGATTCAAAAAATATTGGTGTTGTGGGCCTATCTCTAGGCGGCCTGACTTCTACGCTACTAGGTTTTCATCCCAAGTGGCGAGATGAAAGAGTGGGTGCAGTGCTGTCTATTGCAGGACCGACTGCCATGTTTAGAGATGATTTTTTTCAACATAATAAAATTCCATTTCTAATGTTAGCAGGGGATATTGATGTAATTGTCCCCTACCAAACTAATGCAAAACGAATTCCCGAGAAAGTTCATGGGAGTGAATTAGTTACAGTGCGTTCAGCTTCTCATACAGGATTTTCAGGTGTCGCTAAATTATTGGGGTGGTTAGATAATCCAGATAGAGTCGGATGCTTTTTCGTTAATAGGAACTTGTTAGATGATGATCAAGACTCTTTGAGGAGTGTTTTTTCTTCTAGCGGTGTTCCTATTGATGAAAAATACAAGGTAGAGATTTGTGCAGAAGATAAATTTCCAAAGGCGATGGACCTTAGATTACAACGAACTATTTCTACTCTAGTCGTAACTAGTTTTTTCGAAAGACAATTTAGTGATGATCTGGAGGTAAGGGTTAATGCTAGACATTTTTTAAAATCTGATTTGGCTCGCGAATTTGATTCCGTGACTGTGGTTTCTCACAACATGCGAAAAAGTAATGTCGAAATCCAGGAGATGTTATGAAAGGTTTAAACAAAAGGGTAGCAGTTGTTACTGGGGCAGCATCAGGAATAGGAAGGGCGATCTCAAATAGATTTGCTGAGGAGGGGGTAGAAGTATTTGGTATCGATTTACAAGTTGGAGATATGCCAGAGAATCAGTCTTTGGTCGGTCACGTCCAAGTAGATTTGACACATGAGCATTCTACTAATCTGATTCTAGATTTCTTGTCTTCATATACAAAAAAATGTGACATTCTAGTAAATGCAGCTGGTGTCAGCGAATTCGGTTTTTTTGATGATAAAGATATGAGCCTCTTTGAGCGAACTATGGCAGTAAATCTTGAAGCTGTGGCGCGCATAACCAGAGCTTTTTTACCTTTACTAAGAGAGTCCAATCAGGGAAGAATAATTAATATTGGATCAATATGTTCTGAGTTTGCTAGTCCAGGACTATCTGCTTATGTCATTTCTAAGCATGCCGTTCTCGGATTGACTCGTGCCTTGGCCTCAGAACTTGGTTCAGAGGGAATTACTGTTAATTGCATTCAACCAGGTGCAATTTTAACGGGAATCACCGCTTCAAGTTTTGAAGCAGACCCGTCCTTTAAGGAGCATTGGGTAAACAAGGCGGCAATAGGGAGGATTGGGGAACCTGAAGATGTTGCGCCCTTAGCCTGTTTTCTGGCCAGTGAAGAAGCGCGTTTTATTTCAGGCCATGGAATTTATGTAGATGGAGCCGCGATGCAGCAAGGATAGGCGCTAGGTTAAAATGATAGGCCTTGATCTAAAAATTCGTGCTCTTTTCCGTGACTCGGCATATTTTCAGTTAGATGTTCTCCATTGACTTCGTCTCGTGTTGCTGCAACGTCTTCCGGACGCGCGAAGAATTGAGAGTACCACTTGCGGCCCGTTCGAAAGGGGCCATCCGTTTTAAGTTGCATTATTTTAATTGCCGATCTTTTATTCTGCCAAATATCAAAGTCAGCAGCAAAGGCTTCTAGTGCTCCGGCCTGAGCTTGCTTTTGGGTTTCAATATCTTGTTCAGACGGCGGGTTAGAGCTGCCTTTGGTTAGGCAGCCATGCCAACATTTAACGACGCCATCTTTGACTGGTGTATTTGCGATAAGTTCATAAATAGTGTTTCCAGCAAATACTTGTTTTGATAATAATATTCCAGGACCTGTATACCAGGTTGTAGTCCTAAGATAAGTCTCATAAAGCTGCATTGGGCCACCCTGCCTCTGTATATAGAGATGGTCCCTGAATTCATTACTAAAATATTCGCAAGGTGCCCCATGAGTTGGACCCAAGTGACGAACATCAGCCATATTGTCCAAGATTTCTTGAGGATGAATTTCGACTTCGCCCAGATGATCAAGGTTCCATTTTACCCACTGAGGATTATCCCATTCCTCTAGATGAGGAGGATCAAAATCAGGCTCTCTGTTATCCGCATCGTACCAAGCCATGATGCAACCCATATTATCAACTACCGGATATGACCTTATTGATGCAGATTTTGGGCAGGGTCCGTCGAAATAGGGAATATCATCTACTTCCCCGGTCGGGGAATAACGCCACCCGTGATAAGGACATCTAATTGAATCTCCTTCAATCTGTTTTCCATTTTTCACTATCATCGCACTTTTACCCGCAGTGAGGTGGGTTCCCATGTGCGCGCAATATGCGTCCAATAGCACTGGCTTGCCACTTTCTCCTCTGTACAGTGCGAGATCTTCACCGAAGAAGTTAATTGCTAGAGGCGAGGTATCGAGTTCTGAACTTTCCGCAATAACGAACCAGCCTCTCGGAAAGGTGTTTGGGCCAAGATTGTAATCTGTTGCTAAAGCCATATTGCGGTCTTTTGAATCATTAAAAGTGTTCCATTATAGCGCGGGTTTTATTTCATGAAAGTAATCTATAGCTAAATGACAATTAAAAATAATCCTCAAACATCTTTTTGGACTTTTTCTTGGTGAATAAATTTCTGACCTAAAGTAAATCCGATTCCAGCCCATACTGTTGCTATAATAGCGCCAATCCCTGCCATACTAGCCAATCCAAAGTTCAGACCCTGGGTCAATCCGGTAATTGTCCAGGCAGAGATTACATCTCCACCTCTATATAGCACCACATCAATGATTGGTTTTGATTTAAAACGACTATTGCGTCCTACGACCGTGAAAAGCATTTCTCTTGCAGGACGTGTGATCGAGTATTGACCTGCTCTACGAACTATTTGTAAGGATACGATTAGAGCGACTATAGGCATCATGGCTAGTAATAAAAACCCTACTACTAGAAGAGTTGGGATTAATGATAGAGAAAAAGAAATCCCCAACTTTTTTGTGATTCGGCCCGTAGCGAATAAGCCAATGCCTATGGATAATGTATTTACTGCTAAATCCATTCCCGCCCAAATTTGAGTACGCATTTCAGGGTCGATCGAGGAAAGAATATTTTTTAGCTCGAAATAAATAAGAGAGCTAAGCAATGTCGCAAGAAATATGAATAATGCTATCCCTATTAAGAAACGATCATTAAATAAAATTCTAAAACCTTCTAGAGAGGTTCCTCCAATCGATGTCTTTCCAGATAGAAGCGCTTCAAATTGAGAATGATGAAAATCCATCTTTGATGAACTCTGAATCACAGGGATCAAAGGGACTGCAAGAATGATGATTGCGCTGGCAATCAGAAGTAATAGATGATTACCGAGAGTGCTTACAAAAAATGCCGTGAAAAATGGACCTATTATGGCTCCTATACTTGCGCCTGCAGCGATAAAACCAAACAACCTTTTGGCTTGTGTTTTACTGAATGTCTCTGCCATTAAGCTCCAAAATACCGAAACATGGAAGAGTGCATATACACTAACCCAAACATAGAATGTTTTATCCGAAAAGGTTTTAATTTCTGTGATGTTGTTTGAAAAATAAAACAGGAGAAAGCTTAAAGCAAAGAATATATAAACACCGGGGATTAAATAAATTAAACGCACTCTTGAAGCTATATACCCGTATAAGGAAATAGCTATGGCGCTAAATAAAAAGGTAAAAGTCCATAACCAACTTACTTCAATATCGCTCCAATCGCTTGCCATTGAATCTCGGACAGGCCGCAGTATGTAATAAGAAGTCATTAGAAGCATAACTAGACAAAAAGAAGATAGAACTGCTCTCAGTTCTTTCGAATCTATGTCAAATATTCTAGCTATGCGTTGTCCAATTTGCATACTATTTGCAATCAAAAGTTATTTCTAATACGCATAAACGCATTTAGCATTTCCTGCCTTTGAATGGGAGTAGGAATCACACCTTTATTGGCTTTCATGTTGTCTATCATGTGATATTTTTTTGAAGTGGCAGGAATGATGTTTGTTACCGCAGGATTTGAGAGAATAAATTTCAAGAAGAATTGAGCCCAACTATAGACTTCCAGATCTTTTGCGACCTCGGGCAAAGATTGATCTTTTGTGATCTTAAATAAGCTGCCGCGTTTAAACGGTCTGTTGATCATTGTAGCTATACCTCTTCTGCGTGCTAAGGGAAATAGATCAAATTCAGCATCTCTATCTTCGATATTGTAAGAGAATTGAACAAAATCTATTTCTTCAGTCTGCATGATTTTGATTAACTCGCTTCTATATCTACCGTGAGAGGTTGTTATCCCGATGTATCTGACCCTCCCTTCTTCCTTCCATTTTTTAAGAGTAGATAAATGTGTTTTCCAATCGACTAGATTGTGGACAGCAATTAAATCGAGTTTTTTTACATTCATCCTTTTTTTAGACAAAAGCATTTGTTCTATGCCTTCTTCTTTTCCTGTTTTCCAAACTTTTGTAGCGGCAAAGTATCGATGTGGAAAATCCAATTGGTTTAGTAAGTTTCCGATAGTTGATTCTGCATTGCCATACATTGGAGATGAATCAATTACAGTACCTCCCCCTATGAAAAATGATTCCAAAACTTCTGCAAGTTGGCCGAAATTTTCATCGGGTTTGAGATCAAAGGTTCTAGATGTACCCATTCCAATTACTGGAATTCTTTCGCCTGAAGATGGAATTGCTCTAAGTAATAGTCTTTCATTAGGATTTTTAGAGAATGCGAGCTCGCTTAATAGTGCTGTAATAGCTAAAAAAAATTGTCTGCGGTCTATCATTTAAATAATCAGCCTGGTTCGGATTCAGCGCCTGCTTGAACTCTAAGGAGGCCTTTATAAATTCCACGGGCGCTTGTTTCTCCAGTTAGAACTCGATAAACATCGTCAACAAGTGGCATTTCAATCTGGTATTGTTCTGCAAGTGCTTTCACAGCGGGAGCGCTTTGGACTCCTTCCGCGACCATGTACATGTTGCCTATGATTTCCTCCATGGTTTTGCCTTTGGCAAGTTCGATGCCTACGTGACGATTTCGGCTTTGTGGGCTAGTACAAGTAGCTATAAGATCGCCTATTCCTGCCAGCCCGGAAAAAGTAGCTGGCTCTCCACCCATAGCGACACCCAGTCTAGTTATTTCAGCTAGACCTCTAGTTATAAGAGAAGCGCGAGTATTGTCACCTGCCCCAAGTTCGTCTCCCATGCCCACGGCGATAGCTATGATATTTTTTAGGACTCCGCCTAATTCACAGCCGACCACATCTAGATTTGTATATACTCGGTATAATCCATTATTAAAAAGAGGCTGCATAGATTTAACTAGTGTTGAATTTTTCATAGCGATAACGCTAGCCGCCGCTCTACCTTCCATTATCTCTAACGCAAGATTGGGTCCAGTCAGGACTCCTGCGGCGTGATTTGGCATAACCTCTGCAATGATTTCTGTCATTCGTTGCAGTGATTCAAGTTCTAGTCCTTTGGTCAAACTTATTATAGGCGTATTCAAAGGTACTTTAGGTTTTGCTTGAGTCAGTACATCTCTGAAGTTTTGAGATGGAATAGCCATTACTACTAGATCAGCTGTTTCAACAGCATGCGCGATATTATTTGTTGCTTTAAGAGAAGGTGGTAGTTCTATTTCCTTTAGATACTTACTATTAGAATTTTTTGTGTTTATCTCATTTACGGTTTCATCGCTTCGTGCCCAAAGGCTCACCTGCGCATTGCGAGTCATCAGGGCGGCAATTGTTGTTCCCCAGGATCCTCCGCCAAGGACGGCAATTTGTTTTTCTTTCATTTAGGATTCCAGTTGATTAACAGGTGTTGATGTACAAGCATATCTGAAATCCGATTTAGATCCACAACAGGATTGGTATATTAATAGAAAAGAGATAGCATCTCGGGTTATCTTATACTCTGCGCGGAAGGATTATGGAGTATATGGTGAAAATAAATCGAAGGGATTGCTTGACCGGTGCGGCGGCTCTAATTGCAGTCGCTTCTACACAGGGCTGTGATAAAGAGGCACCAGAAGCAATGATTGATGAAAATCTGCCAGTAAGTGGTTTTACCAAAAAGTCCACTGCCGAAGATGTTACAAAAGGTCTAGATCTTTCAGGACAAGTAGGTTTGGTTACTGGCTGCAACTCTGGACTAGGTCTTGAGACCATGAGAGTGCTGGCTCTTCGAGGTGCACATGTCATTGGCACAGGACGCACATTACATAAAGCACAGAAAGCTTGCGATAAAATAGAGGGGGCCACAACACCCCTAGAACTAGAATTGACCAATTTAGATTCGGTTAGAGACTGCGCAGATAATATATTTCAGCTCGGGCTAGTCCCAAATATGGTGATATGTAATGCGGGTATAAACACCTTTGGTGATTTAGAATTGATCCAAGGTATAGAAAAAACCTTCTTTGTGAATTTCTTGGGACATTTTGTGCTCGTTAATCATCTTTTACCAAAGATGATTCAAAATGGCACCGGTAGATTCGTGCATGTCAGCAGTCGATCCGCCTATAAACAGGCACCCTCGGTTGGTATAGATTTTGACAATCTCAGAGGGGAGGCGAAGTTTAATTCAGAGGAAGCGTATGGACGTTCCAAGTTAGCAAATGCGCTTTTTTCGCTTGAACTTTCACATCGCCTTCAAGGAACCGGAATTACTTCAAACGCCATTCACCCTGGTTTGGTGCTGACTAATATCGCTCGATCAGCGCCAATGTTGGTGCGCAAGGCTTTTGAATTTCTTGGACCTTATATAGCCAAAACGCCAGAGGAGGGTGCTGCAACACAAGTATATGTTGCGACTAACCCCGCTTTGGAAAACGTATCGGGACTTTTCTTTGAAAATTCTAATGCGGTTGTCATAAAAGGAAGACATTTTTTAAACGATAAATCTATGGCCGAGTCTCTTTGGGAAACGGCCGAAGAAATGGCGGAGAGCTATCTCATCTAGATAGAACTAATCTCAGACTAGATCGATCTCGGTCAAAGAATTTTTGGGATTTTCCGTTTCCCAAAATCCTCGTAGTGAAAGTAATTTTCCTTTTTCGTCTACAGCATATGTGAAGATGCCATATACTTTTTGTTGTAGCGCTTTTTTTTCTTCTGCTGGAATGGTTATGGTCAGCTCAACATGGTTTGCGACTTCGTTTCCGGCCGCATAGCTTTCCTTTATATCAATACGAATGTCTGCAGGGGCGATAAAGTTGTCCCAGAAGGCTTCTCGTGCAGCCTTACCACGATGCCCTTTTCCTTCAGGGTCAATATGCGAGATTCCAATTGGATCTTCGATAATCGCGTCATCAGCATAGAGATTCAGCCATGCTTCTCGGTTTTTTGTTTGTACATACTCTCGAGATAGTAAAGCAGCTCTTCTTGCCGGATGGGCATCTATAGTCATCTTATGCTTACTCCTTTTGGTTGATCCGTTGTAACTTAGCGAATTGCAGAAAGCGATTTCTGTATCAAATCGCTCGCTTGTTGCTCATAGCTTACTCCGAAAATATTAAAATGATTAAGTATATGGTAAAGATTGTAGACAGATTTTCTATCAATATAACCCTTGTCGATTGGATTTGCCGAGTTATATGCGTCATAAAAATCTTGATGAAAGCCTGCGAACAATTCAGTCATAGCTATATCTGTTTCACGATCTCCGTAGTAACAAGCCGGATCAAAAGCGATTGGATTCCCTTCAAGGTCAGAGGCCCAGTTGCCTGCCCAAAGATCTCCATGGAGAAGAGATGGATCTGGGTAATAATTAGTAAATAATTTTGAAATTTCTTCGAGCAATAACTGTCCGTTATCAAATACAGATGTGTCAAGGTTATTATCCAGTGCTTGATTAAGCTGCGGCAGTAGCCGGAACTCCTTAAAAAATTTTGGCCAGTCATTTAAAAAGCTATTTCGCTGTTTATTAGCGCCAATCCAATTATTTGAATGCCACCCGTGAAAGTCATTTTGATTTTGATGCATTGCCGCTAAACTCTCTCCCATTTTAATAGCGCAATTTGAGTCGGGAGTTCTTAGTGAAACAAATTCTAGAGCTAGCCAGGCAAAATTCTCAGACTCACCCTTTGCAAAAATACGAGGTGTCTTCAGAGTATTTGTGTTTGAAATAGCTTTGAGGCCTTCTGCTTCAGAATTAAGAATAGAAGATTTGTTGATGTCAATTCTCTTTAAAAAAATTGATTCAGATTTTGCTTGTAGTCGAAAAGTTTCCCCCGTGATTCCAGAGCTTAAGGGCAAACATTGCACGGGCTCGAAATTATATTTCTTAGCTACACTAATACCAATGTTGATCTCTTGCCAGAAAGTATCGGTTTTTTCGGCCACCTAAAAAAAATAGAACCGAAAATCAAAACTATTCTTCATTCGGCGCTAGAGCCTCTGCTGGGAAAAGCACTTCTTTACTAACCGATTCTAGTAGCCTCTCGGCGGTATAACTTCCGATTGAAAATACTCTATCCCAATCTGAAGTACGCAAATAATAATTACTTTCATGTTTGTTAAGAATGTATTTTATTTCTGTTTCGTCCTGAAGCTGCAGGATTAATACTAAAACTTCTTCACTGTTGAGTTTGTTGTACTGATCAATGTCAGATAGGTTAGTGAATCTTAGTCGCTCTATTTGTTTGGTAATTTCCCGCGCGGCTTCTTGATTAAGAGGCCTGCTTTGATCATCTGATTTGGTTGCTTGCCAAGATCCCAATCCTTCCATTAAATTCAACTCGGATATGGTTTTTTCAATTTTTTCTTCAGATGTGTCTGTTCCAGATTCTGATTTTCTCTCTAAGATTATATCCCCGGTTTTTATGTAGACGATGTCACTGCTTGGAACTTGCAGGATAGATTTATCGAGCCAGCTAGAGCTAGAACTAGAAGCTTCATATGTAGGAAATTTAACGACAAAAATACCATCTTCGCCGCCTTTTCGGATGTGGACGCGATCAAGACCCGGTGAGCTACCCAAGTAAAGCTCTTCACCAGTATTTGCGACGCTGGTAAGTTTTATACGTTTACTAAATTCGTTATCGGCGACTTTGAAACGATTTCTAGCGCCCTCTGTTACGGCTACCGCTGAAACTGATTGTGAAGAAAGTGAGTTAATACTCTCAAGAAAGTTACTGATTTTGTCTGAATCTGCCGGAAAATCATTTTCATTAGTGATCAGCCATTCGTTATCCCGAAATAGCAATTGAACTGAAGAGTCCAAATCATCAGTGATCGAAATTTCTTTAATCTCTCCCAACGCTTGATTGACAATCAAGTCTTCTGAATTTGACGTACTGGTTAATTGTTTGCCATAGAATATTCCTAAAGCTAGCAATAGCTGCACAACTAGCAAAACAGATAGAGATTTAACATTTAGTTTCATATCAGACCTCCATTAGTAATTGCTCTTGGCGAAGCTGCTCTTTTTTATCAGCGTTTCGGCGCCAGAGCCAGACCAGTAATATACCTACAACAGTGAAAAAGTAGTTGAGATATTCGATGATACGACTTTCGTTACCAGACATCGGGGTGAGGGTGCGGGCTAACTGAGTTTTTCCTCTCAGCGACAGTAAAGCCTCATCTTCTAAAGACCAGTCGATCGCATTTTGGATCATAGCAATCGGTTTGCTGTAAGCTGCGTTAATACTTTGCGAGACCAGATCTAAGCTAACATCTGACGCGAAATTATTGCTTGCGATTACTATTAGCCTCGATGCATCGGATGATCTTTCTATGACGCTAGTGATTACGGGGACTGTTTCGTCAGTCTCTTCTGCACCCCCTTCATCAACAGGAGTAGAGGCTTTTTCTGTACTGGGTTCTAGGAGCGGTGATTCTTTGTCTTTGAAAAATGAGTCAAAGGTCCCTTCCAATGAAACTGCTAAAACCTGAGAAGAAGTTTCACTGTCGACGGAAAATCCAT
>CAJXCR010000017.1 GCA_913051825.1 uncultured Halieaceae bacterium | reverse complement strand
CTCATCGCAACAGTAGCCGGGTGGGATTTTATAACCTTCTTCTTGCTCATGGCTCCGGTAACAATGCCGGTATTAGCCTGTGGTCTACTTACTTGTATTATTCTCGAAGCGACTGGCTACTTTGGCTACGGCGCTGCTATGCCAAAGGTAGTTCGTGATATTTTAGTTGACTATCAGGCGGAGGAAGAGAAGAAACGCAATGCATTATTAAATGCAAAATTAGTTATCCAGGGGCTCGTCGCTGCAATATTAGTTATCGCTTTAGCACTGCATTTGGCAGCGGTCGGATTGATCGGTCTAATGGTGATAGTTTTACTGACCGCATTTAACGGTATAACCGAAGAGCATCAGATTGGCCACGCGTTTGAAGAGGCGCTTCCATTTACGGCGTTACTTGTTGTTTTCTTTGCGATAGTAGCAGTAATCCATGATCAGCACTTATTTTCACCTGTAATCAATGCTGTTCTTGCCATGGAAGCCGATCTAAGGCCTCCTATGTTTTTTTTGGCTAATGGAATTTTGTCCATGATTAGCGACAACGTTTTTGTTGCAACCGTGTATATTAATGAGGTTAAAGCCGCATTAGATGCAGGGACTATTTCGAGGAAAGAATTTGACCAACTTGCCATAGCAATAAATACCGGGACAAACCTTCCTAGTGTAGCCACACCGAATGGACAGGCCGCTTTTTTGTTCTTATTAACATCGGCACTTGCACCACTAATCCGATTATCTTACGGACGAATGGTGATAATGGCTTTTCCCTATACGTTAGTTTTGGGTGGTGTAGGTTTTTGGGCTGTTACACAGTTTATCGTTGGTTAGAATATAATTTCTCTAGGGTGCTTCGATTTTCTCTTTCCATATCGAGCGCCCTCTTTCTCCCAGGAGGTCCATATAACCTTCGTGAGCGTCTAGTTCAGAATCAGTAGGGTAAATTATCGATAGATTTCTATTTCCAGAAGAAAGCCTCTTAACCGGTTCAAATCCGTCTCCACGTCCTTCCTGTTTATCATCGGTATTTGCTAATCTTAGTGAGGTTTGACCTCCTGTCATCATTAGGTAAACATCTGCAAGAATCTCTGCATCGAGAAGCGCTCCATGCAGCTCTCTTTGTGAATTGTCGACATCGTACCTCTCACAAAGTGCGTCTAAGCTATTACGTTGACCGGGGTGTCTATGACGAGCTAGTTGCAGGGTATCAATGATCTGACACTTCGCTTCTATACCTGCGAAAGTTTGATCTAATAGTTTAAATTCTGAATCTAGAAAACCTACATCAAAAGGCGCATTATGAATTATTAATTCGGCTCCATCGATATAGTCGAGAAGTTCTGAAGCTACTCCAGAAAAAGTTGGTTTATCTAAAAGGCTTTGCAAGGTGATTCCATGAACTTCTATTGCTCCTTGATCAATCTCTCTTTCGGGATTGATGTATTGATGGTAGTGGTTGCCCGTCAGCTTTCTATTGACTAATTCTACGCATCCCACTTCAATAATTCGATGTCCTTGAGTGATTTCGAGTCCAGTGGTTTCAGTGTCTAATACAATTTGTCTCATTTGAAAATCTTATAGTTCATCAATACCTCTGTTAGCCAGTCTGTCAGCACTTTCGTTCCCTATATGTCCACTGTGCCCCTTAATCCAATGCCAACGAATACTGTGTTTTTGAGTTAGTTCATCCAATTCTTGCCAAAGATCAATATTTTTTACAGGTTTTCGGTTTGAAGTTAACCAGTTGTTTGCTTTCCATTTAGTTAGCCACTGAGTTATTCCATTTTTTACATAAGAGGAATCAGTTGTTAAATCAATGTCACAAGTTTGCTTGAGTGCTTTTAGTGCCTCGATGGCAGCCCGTAATTCCATTCTGTTATTAGTGGTCAAAACTTCTCCACCACAGATTTCTCGCTCTTCCCCATTAAACTGAAGAAGAGCTCCCCATCCGCCCTTTCCTGGATTACCTCGACATGCGCCATCAGTAAAAATCTGCACTTGTTTCAATTTAATTTCCTTGGACAATATCTTTCACTCGGAACAATAGCTCCCACGCTTGGCGCAGGAGCTCTGATGCCAGGTAAAGTTTTGTGTCTAGCTTTCTTTCTTACTATAGCGGATGCTCCGGCTACAGATTTTATTGCATGAATCACGAATAATCCGCCTGCGGGAAGTTTAGATTCTCTAGCTATATTATCTAATTTAATCAGCAAATTACGTATTTTACCTGAGCTAAATTCTGGTATGTGGCATATTGTATCGTAGCTAACAATCTCAAAACCGAGCAGGTGAAGCCAATCTTTTAAGCGCGCTCCGCTTATTGGAGACCAGCTTTTCCAGAGACGAACGCCAGATAATTTCAGACCAAGTTGACCTAACCCGAATAAGCTATAAGGATTAAATCCGATAAGAATTAGATGTCCCTGAGGAGTCAATACCCTATGAATTTCCCTCAAAGTCTTATGTGGTTGCTTTGAAAACTCCAAGAAATGATGTCCAATTACTGCGTCTGTGCTGTCGCTATCAATAGGCAACTCCTCAAAACTAGCAATTAATTTGATTAGTTCTCCAGATCTGTTAGACAGCAAAACACGTGTTGGAATGGTACTTTGATGATACAGCGGCATGTTTCGAGCAAGACCTAACTGAATCAAATAATATCCAAAAATATGCTCGAGAGATTTACCTGCGACCTCGTTAATCTTCTGAAAAGCCAATTGACCAGATGGACGAGCGTACCAGTCTTCGAGTAATTTTGAGATATTTTCTGTCATTAAGGTTGTTATAATAACTCAGGATAATAAGTTTTTTTCAAAAAAACGTAGATTTATTTTTCAGGATAAATTTTATGCAGGGGATTAGTGTAAAACCAATAAACGCTTTTTCTGATAATTACATTTGGATGATAATTGACGAGAAAAAGAAAGAAGCCTGTGTTGTCGATCCAGGTGACCCAGATCCGGTCTTAGAACAACTTTCAAAAGACAAACTCTCCTTGAGCAGTATTTTGGTGACACATCATCATTTTGATCATACAGGCGGTCTCCAGGCTTTAAAAGAAAAGACTCAATGTGCCATTTATGGACCTGATTCTAAGGTGCCTGGAATAGAATTTGCGCTGAAAGATAGGGATTCTGTTAAGATCTTAGGTTTGGAATTTCATGTTATAGAGGTTCCAGGGCATACACTTGATCACATTGCATATTATCATGCTGGTGAGACGCCTTTTCTATTTTGCGGTGACACCCTATTCGCCGGAGGTTGTGGAAGAGTATTTGAGGGCACTCACTCGATGATGCATGAATCACTGAGTAAATTATCAGCACTTCCAAAAAACACTCTTATTTATTGTGCTCATGAATATACCGAGGCAAATTTGCGATTTGCCAAGGAAGTTGAGCCTAGTAATGCCGAGCTAGATATTCGTTATGACGAAGTATTGTCACTTAGGGCTAGAGATCAGATAACCTTGCCGTCAACAATTGATCTAGAGAACAAGACTAATCCCTTCCTCCGATGCGCCACTGAAAATCTTTTACGTGACGTAAAAAGACAACGTGATTTAACGAGTCAAAAACCTGAGGATGTCTTTTCAATTCTCAGATCATGGAAGGATGATTTCTCCTAAATCTGTACTTAATTTTGTATTTTGAATCTTCCTCCATAAAGAAGCTAAATTTCATTTTTGAGTAGAAGGTTCGAAAAAAATCTTGGCACTTCTTCTGTTGCTAGCCCTGAGTAAGAGGTATCAAAGAGGTTAGTCACTTCGCTTCTTTCTTTATTTATCTCAACACAGATAGCTCCAGTATTTCGAGCGTGTGCTACGAATCCTGCGGCAGGATATACAATGCCAGAAGTTCCGATCGAGACAAAAAGATCTGCTTTCTCTATCTCGATATTTATCTCATCCAATTGTTTTGGTATCTCACCGAAAAAAACAACGTCTGGCCTCAACTTGCCTGCTTTTCCGCATGACGGACAAATAGTGGACTTTTCAAACATCTCAATTGCTTTCATTTCTTCAGCGCAATAATCGCATCTCATGCTTTTTAAAGAGCCATGCATATGCAGAACCTGGGGACTCCCTGCTCTCTCATGAAGATCATCGACATTTTGCGTAATCAAAAATACATGGCCAGAAAAATTGTTTTGAAAACTTGAGATTGCCAGATGAGATAGGTTTGGCAGACAATCATTTAACTGAGATCTTCTCGAATTGTAAAAATCTAACACCATGTCACGGTTAGAATCGAGAGCTCCGACTGTTGCGATGTCTAAAGGATCATATCCTTCCCATAAACCACCAGAATCTCTGAAAGTATTTAGACCCGATTCAGCAGAGACTCCAGCGCCTGTTAAGATTACGATTCGACCAATTCTTTTCTTAAGAAAATTAGTCATTCCTCAGCTGCTAGGATATGTTCAAAATGCCCTATAGATGTGAAATAAAGTCCACAATTTGTTGGCCGTTTTTCGGAATCAGCGATAGCATCTCGATAAATTTTTAACTGTTGGGAGTATCTTCTCGATTCTCTAGCTATAAAATCCATCAAAGTTTCAGTCTCCTTCTTTCTAGTAGTTTTGTAATCAATAATCCATCTTATTCCCGTTTCTTTTTCAATGAATGTTCGATCTATCACTAGGTCTTGAATTCTTGCTTGGGAATCCACGTAAGTCAGAGATAATTCGGCATGACTATCTAGATGCCTGTTGTCGAGCATCCAGTTTCCCCATCGATTATCGTTTAAGAGGTTAATTATATTAGATTCCACAAGAGAGAGAGCTTTTTCTACAGCGTTTTTAGGTGTCGATAACGCGTCTAACCAACTTATCCATCGATCTATAAACATCGGCTTCAAATCGTTAACGGACGGTATCGATCCAGAAGTCACAATTGCTTCAAGTGTTTGATGGACTACTATTCCAATTTCTCTCTCGGGGGACGATGATTCAGATTGGGGCCATTCCAATACTACATCTAAATTGTCTTCGAGATGATTTTTAGTAGAGCTAAATCCAATAGTCTTTTTTATTTTTAATTTTTCGTCATTGGGCGAATGGCCTTTGAGGCTTTGTTTATGCTCTTTTATGTTAGATTTTGAGCTGTTCCAAATTAAACTTAGAAATGAGTTCTTTCTAGCAATAGGATCCGTGGAGACACGATCCTCCTCAGATAAATCTTTCACTGAACCACTTAAATATAGCTTTTCTTTTGCTCTCGTAGCAGCGACATATAACAATCTCTTATCTTCCTCTAAAGAGCGCATTTTTTTTCTGTGCCATAGATAATTATAGATACTGCGCCTTTCCTTTTCCTTATCGAACCCTGCGAGTAAAACGCCTCCTTCTTTGGTTTGCGATAGAAAGTTTTCTATTAGTAATACTGGTTTTTCATTTGCTCTTGCTTGTCGATTAAGGCCCGGGAGAAAGACACAATCGAATTCGAGTCCTTTAGCTTTGTGTATTGTCATTAATTGAACTTTTGCTTCTGGATTTCCGTAGTCAACATATAGACCTTTTATTCGCTCCTCGATCCATGATATATCCATGTAGTTTCTCAACAACCAACATTCATCTAAAACCTCAAAGAAGAACTCTACGTTATCCGCTTGATGCTGTGTCAATCCGGCTGAACCTCCGAGATCCAGCCATGCCTTTTCCACAATTGAGCTAAGACTGCGCCTATCCTGTAAATTTATTGCACGTTGAATTATTGGAAGAACTCGATAAATAGTTTTCTGAGTGTCTTTTGGAAAGGTTGAGATTGCTCTATTTGAGAGAAAATCAGGTAGAGCTTCAGAGAAAGCTTTATCTTTTACACTTGATAGAGAATGTATCTCTGAAAGTGACAGTCCGGCCCAAGGGGCTCTTAAGAAAGAAAACCACGTTAGTTTATCTGATGGCCTTGCCAGCAGTTTGCAAAGTGATAACAGATCCGTAATTTCTTGAGAGTCACTAATATTTTCAAGAGCAGTACCATTGTACTCCAAACCTTGCTCACGCATTGCTTTCATGATGGTTGAAAAATGGCGTCGTGTTTTCCCCAGTATCCCGATTGACTCTATGTTAGGATTTGTAATTTCTTTGGTAATTTTTGCGACTATCATTGCTGCTTCATTTCTTCCTAAGTGATCGTTCAAGTGCAGATCGATCTCAATAGACGAGCCCTTCTTGATATCTTTTGGCTTTGGTGAGGTGGCTGGAGTGAAGGCGACTTTCCCACCTTGAATATTATTAGTGGATGAAAATATGCTTGAGAAAGCGTGATTGATCCAATGTATAAGATCAGGAGCTGATCTAAAATTTTGTGTTAAGAATAAGGTAGTGAGTTTTAATGGGCCTAAACCCTCCTCCATCACTTTAAGAAATAGCGATACATCGGCATCTCTAAAACCATAGATAGACTGCATTGGATCACCAACAATGAACAAAGTACGTGGATTACTCGAATCTTCCCGGTTATGTTCAGACCAACCGCGTGTCAATTTTAGTAAGAGGCGGTATTGATTTATTGATGTGTCTTGGAATTCATCCAATAGTATATGACTAATCTGATAATCAAGCCGTAAAGACAAATCAGTCGGAGTCTCGTCGTCACCGAGGCAGTCTGCAGCTGAAAAGGTAACGTGAGTAAAATCAACTATAGAATGTTTTTGAAATGTCACCAACAGGCATGCAACTAGCCGTGGCAAGATCGAAATTAAACTCCCAACTAAGCTATCAGGTTGTGATGATTTTTTAAATTTCGGGAAGTGCTTTAGCTCAACTAAACATTCTTTAAATCCAGATAATTGTGAAAAGTTTTCGGATAGATTAAGGATGCGCTTTGTCCACAGTAGTCTAATAGCTTTTTCTCCCGAAAAGCCCTCTCTTCGCGTAAAACGTTTTCTCCAGTCCTCATTTTTTGTTAAAAAGAGATTGGCCAAACATATCCATTCATCCAAATCTTCAATCTTGGCCTTTGGCAGTTCACGTGGGAAGTTAGTATTCAAGTTGCTCCCTACATAATCTAGTATTTCGTTGATCTCTGCCGCATAAAGTTTCAAGTCACAAATAAGTTGATGAAGAAGAGATTCTATTAATGCTTGAAGAGTTATATTCTGGGAGAGAGAGTCTAGGCCTTGGACATTAGCTCGAACTAGATCGGCTTGCCATTCTTCTCTAGAAGACAGCATTCTGATAAGCAATTCTTCTAGCTTTTCAAGATCATTATCAAAATGTAAAGCAAGGGATTTTAATTCGATTTGAGTCTTATCATCCCAAGTGTTGGATGTTAAGAGAAGATTAACGGCTTCTTTGTAAAGAAATTTTGGACTCTCTGATACTTCAATGGACCCACCCAATGAGCTAGTAACAGGCATTTGATCAACTAGCTCATTACAAAAGCTATCGATAGTTTTAATATTTAGCAAAGAGTCATCTTTTAGGATGTTCAATCCCATCTCTTCGGTTTTTATTAATGCCTTACGAGCTAGTTCTCGAGTTTTATGACTATTTTCAGAAGTCGCGAGCTCTTCAGCAGTCGATAATGCCGTTAAAACACGATCTTTCATTTCTGCAGCAGCTTTTCGAGTAAAAGTTATCGCTAATACACTTTTAGGATTTTTCGTCGTTCCTAAGAGCGATAGATACCGTTGTATCAGTATCTCTGTTTTGCCTGAGCCAGCTGGAGCACACAAACAAAAACTTTGCCTCGGATCAATAGCGATTAAGCGAGAATTTGAGTCGGGTGATGTAATTCCTTTAACCTCCAGATGAGTTAATTCGACAAATGGAATCGAAAGCACAGTTTTTACATGACCCGGAGGTGAGTTCGATTTCTTTTTGGCCGTTAATGAAATCTTTTAGCAAGTTCAGGATGGTCTCCTTCCATATCTCTATCTGAGAATCCCAATTCATTTCTTTGTTCATAGAACGCCGCGTATTCGGATCTAAATTCACTACTCCTTTATCAACCTGTCTTATGAGCCCATTTATTCTGCAATTATCTTTTTTAACCTCCGCGAACCCGATTCCATCGCTGTTAGGCAAGAACGCTGCGTAAAGAGGTAGTTGAGGTTTCTTAGGATGACTTCCGAACCAGTCCGAAAGATTTTGTAAGCTGCTTTTGTAATCAACGATCAAATAACTTCCATCTTCAAGTAGGTCAATACGATCTATCGATATTTTTAATGATGTATCTAGGCATTCTATCTCGAATTTTTCTTCTCTCGAAATTACCTTAAATGGTGATCGTGTTTTTTCAAAAGAAATCCATTCCCACAGTAGCTCATTTAGACGCTGCCTCTCCCACAAAATGAATGTTTGACGTGGAATGGTGTGACTCGATTTTAAAAATTGCTGAAATCCTTCATCTAGTGCTTCTTTTATAAATTTCTTAATTTGCTTGTCATCAAGCTCAATCAATTCTGAGTGACTTTGAATGCGTCCCCAAAAGTAAAAAAGTCCCGCGTGCATTAATTTCCCACGGTCTAAGGATGAAAGGCCTAAGCTAAATGGCTTATGGTAATTTAGTTTGCATCTGTGTCGAAGAAATGCTCGAAGAGGACACAGTGACTGATCCTCAATTAATCTGCTCCCCCCTTTTATGTCCTTGAGCTCTGAATTGAGGATTCTGGGCAGCTGTTCAGTTTGAAAAATTGTACTTAGTCTCGCTGCAGCTTTATTCCAAGCTATAGGGGTTTTCCATTTACTTCTGTCTGGACGAATCTCAGATATATTAGGAAGCTTGGTGCATCGCATATTTTGATTATTATCATTTTCTACAAAACTTGAAAAAATTGATTTATTCAGTCTAGTGTAATCATCAAGTAGATCGCGATGATCTGCTTCGTTAGTAGAGTCATTGCCTGTAGTATCGAGATGTTTTTGAATACTAATCGGTATAAAGGCACTCTTTTTTGTTACCGCGCTCCAGTGATCACCGTCGATGGAGGTTATCCACAATTGATCGAATGAGAGCCCCGCGGCCTCTAGTCTTCCTAGGATGTGAATTCTCCTTCCTTCGGTTTCAGTTTGGAAAGGCTGCTTAGTGCTTGAGCGATAGAGCACATCAATCGCTTCACTGCACGTTATCTTTCCAAGTACTGAATCAAAACACACGAGCCCGCTCATGAGCTTCTGCCATAATTCATACTGTCTTTGTTCAAAGGAGTCTGGAGCCTCAATTCCTGGCCAACCAAAAACACTCAGGCATTGATCAATAAATGAAGACCAACTTGAAGTAATATGAGAACTATTGGCATCTTTTATTTGATTTAGGAGGTTTAATTCAGTGAGGAGTTCTTCATCTAACAGTGTGTTTTTATCTGATAATCGTTTTAAAGCATCTAGTATCTCCGACAATTCAATCTGATCAGAATCGTCACGATTTAGAGCATTAATTATTTTACTTTGAAGGTCATAAGGCTCTTTAAACTTGGTAATAAAGCGTGATTGCAGAAGAGAAATAAAATTGGAAAATGAAATTGCGCCGACGACTAATTTAAGAATGCGCAAGGCATCGCGGATCAATGGTGCTTGATTAAGAGTAATGAGTGTTGAGAAATTTATTGGTAAGTCGTAATAGGAATCATCGAGACAATTGAACTCTCTACGTAAAAGATGCTCTAATCGCTGACGTTCTAGCTTTGTATCATCAAGCACAACCCCAATTGTTGCATTATTATTTTCCTTGGAAGTCTTGAATACCCACCTAGCTACTGCCTGAGCCTCTGTCTGCTTGCTAACGTAGCTAGTGACATGATGGCTTGAATTAGAAGTTTTCTGCTGTTTTTGGTTAATAACTTTAATACCTTGGCTGTGCAGATAATCAGATAAAATAGGCGGTACAGAATCGAATTCAACGAGGTTTGCTGTAGCGTCGCGTGGCAAATTAAATTGCACCTTGGATAGGTGTGCGATTGAATCTTCAAGAGTGATAATATTATTTTTAGAGAGATGTTTTCTGAATACTGATTCCCATCTAAGATATGAAGCGCAGTCCTCCTCTAAGAGGAAGCGTGACTTTATTCCTGAGTCCTTTAAGTTGAGTCGATTGCGCTGAATGATCTTCCTTGTTCGAATCGCATTCTCAACGGTGGTGCTTACATCGACTAGATTGAAAGATAATTCTTTCATTTGATCTTCTAAGATCACCCGCCTCCAAATCTCCCGCTCAACATTTGGATTTAGTAAGGTCACAGGATCTATGAGTCCAACTAGGATCGCTCTTTCCCATTGAGTTTTTAGCCAAATCTCCCAGTGAAGAGATTCGATCTGGAGCCAGTTTTTTCGTCCCATGCTAATTAATTTTTCTTCCCAAGCAAATTTTACGTGCCTTGCTAGTCTATGATTGGGCGTCAAAAAGATATCAGTATGCTTTGCCTTCACCACAAGTTCTGAGATGTCAAATAGAGTCGGTGCTCTGTCAGGATTTATAGGCTTTGTCATATTTTATACTTATCTTAGCGCTACCGGATTTTATGAAGCTCATGTAAACTCCGTTCGCCCAAACAATTTAAATCTTTTTGGAGAAAAACTGTTGGATAGCCATGAGAGATGATATTTATAATGCCAATGTGGTTGCGCAGCAAGTCTTAATCGATCCTGCTGAGCTAAAGAGCAAACTTCCGTTGACCGGCCAAGCGCTTAAAACACTAAAATCAAGCAGACAAGTCATTCGAAATATTCTTGATCGTGTCGATGATAGATTAATGTTAGTTGTTGGTCCTTGCTCTATTCATGATCCGATTGCTGCGTTAGATTATGCAAAAAGACTGAGAGATCTGTCTAGGAAGGTGGATGATAAGATTTTTATAATAATGAGAGTTTATTTTGAGAAGCCAAGAACTACTACGGGATGGAAAGGTTTGATAAATGATCCCTACCTCAACGATTCCTTTAATATTTCTGATGGTTTAGAGATCAGTAGGCAGCTCTTATTGCAGATTCTCGATCTTGGCGTCCCCACCGCCACCGAAGCATTAGATCCGATTTCTCCTCAATATCTCCATGATTTAATAAGCTGGTCAGCGGTCGGAGCGAGGACGACAGAATCACAAACTCATCGCGAAATGGCGAGTGGATTATCCTCTGCTGTAGGTTTTAAAAATGGGACAGATGGGAGCCTTGACGTGGCAATCAACGCCCTAGCTGCAGCCTCTCAACCACATAGTTTTCTGGGTATAAATGAAAAGGGTCAAGTCTCGGTAGTAGAAACTCATGGGAATAAGTATTGTCATGTTGTATTAAGGGGTGGGTCAAATGGCCAAAATTATGACTCATCAAGTATCAAGGAAACCGAAAAAGCATTGTTTAATGCCGAATTAACCCAAAATATAATGATTGATTGCAGTCACGCAAATTCCAATAAAAACCCCGAAAATCAACTGGAAGTTGTGACAGATGTAATAAAGCAGTTATCCGAAGGAAATAGATCAATCATTGGTCTAATGGTTGAGTCGAATATTGAACATGGTAATCAAAAGTTGACTGCCGATTTAGACTCTCTCCAATATGGAGTCTCAATAACTGACGCATGCATTGATTGGACAAGCACAGAACAACTGTGTAGGCAGCTACATGAAAATCTAAAAAGAAGTTAGCTTTAATAAAACGCGTTAGATCTATCTGAGTGATCAGTTAAATCGCGGACGCCTTTCAATTGGGGCAATTGTTCTAACAGCGTTTTTTCTACTCCGTCTTTTAGGGTGTAGCTCACTGCACTACAACCTTGACAGCCTCCACCAAAACGCAAAACTGCAAATTGATCATCAGTGATCTCTACTAAGCTAACTTCTCCTCCATGAGCAGCCAGGGATGGGTTTACCTCATTATAAAGGAGATAGTTAATCCGATCTTCTAACGGACTGTCATCATTGACTCGTGGCATTTTAGCATTCGGCGCCTTAATGGTGAGCTGGCCTCCCATCTTATCTTGAGCAAAATCAACGACAGCTTCTTCAAGAAAAACCATGCTGCGACTATCAAACCATGCCTTAAATCCCGCATAGTCGTGTGTTAAGTCATCTTCCTGTAGGTCTCCCTCTCTGCAATATGCTATACATGTCTCTGCTCTTGGAGTGCCTGGGTTATTTATATAGATTCTTACACCCAAAACATTTTCTTGTTTCTTAAGTAAGTCCACAAGATAGCTCTCAGCCTGTTCTGTTATCGTTATCACCTCATCCTCCTATTTTTTCGTTAGAGAACCTAATGCGACAGAATCTAAATTCAAATTTTTGCTTCAAATTCTGGTAAAGCTTCGAAGAGATCGGCCACTAAGCCATAATCAGCTACCTGAAAAATAGGCGCATCTTCATCTTTATTTATTGCAACAATTACTTTTGAATCTTTCATTCCAGCAAGGTGTTGAATTGCTCCAGAAATGCCAACAGCAATATACAGATCAGGTGCTACAATTTTACCTGTCTGCCCAACTTGCATGTCATTTGGAACAAACCCAGCGTCTACGGCTGCACGTGAAGCCCCCATAGCTGCACCTAGCTTGTCGGCTATTCCTTCTAGCAATTTGAAATTATCACCATTTTGCATTCCTCTACCGCCAGATATTACTATTCCTGCAGCGGTCAATTCGGGTCGATCTGATACGGCAACCTCTTCCTTAACGAAAGAAGATAGCTTCGCGTCATGGATAACCTCGAGATTTTCAATTGGCGCTGAGCCGCCTTCTGTTGAACACGCATCAAATGCTGTGGTTCTGACTGTAACGATCCACTTTGGATCATTACTCTTTACAGTAGCAATTACATTTCCAGCATAAATTGGTCTTTTAAAACTACCGTCTGCTTTGATGGAGATTACATCGGATATCTGTGAAACGCCAAGTAAAGCCGCAACTCTTGGCATAGTATTTTTATTATTAACCGTAGCTGGCGCCAAAATAGCATCATGCTGTTGTGCTAGGTCTAGAATAAGTAAACTTACATTCTCTGCTAGCTGGTGCTCATAAGCTTCGTTGTCAGCGATATAGACCTTTGAGACATCAGGAATGTTCGCGGCAGCAGTTGCCACTGCTGCACAATCCTTTCCAGCTATCAGTAAATTAATGTCCGAACCAAGTGCTTTTGCAGCCTCTACAGTATTTAAGGTTGCGGGTTTTAGTTCTCGATTATCATGTTCTGCGATCACAAGCGTTGACATTATATTACTTTCGCCTCATTTTTAAGTTTGTCTACAAGGGCATCGACATCATCTACCTTGATGCCAGCCTGCCTATCTGGTGGCGGTTCTACCTCAACTAAATCGATATGATTTGATAGCTCTACTCCAAGTTCTTCTGGGGTAAAGACATCTAATGGCTTCTTTTTCGCCTTCATAATATTTGGAAGCGATGCATAACGAGGTTCATTTAAACGTAAATCTGTAGTTACCACTGCTGGAAGTGATAGCTTAACCGTTTGCAATCCGCCATCTACCTCTCTAATTACAGAAATGTGGTCTCCTTCGATTGTAATCTCGGATGCAAAAGTCCCTTGAGGGATTCCTGCCAGAGCAGCAAGCATTTGACCGGTCTGATTGTTGTCCCCATCAATGGATTGCTTCCCTGTGATTACTAAAGTTGGCTCCTCCTTATCCAGGATAGATTTTAGTAATCTAGCTATTTCCAGAGGCTCTAAGGAATCTTCTGTCTGGACATGTATTCCTCTATCAGCACCTAGTGCAAGTGCGGTTCTAATTTGCTCTTGAACTTGCGCCCCCCCAATTGAAACAGCGATTATTTCCTCAGCTACCCCCGCTTCTTTTAAACGGATAGCCTCTTCTACCGCAATTTCACAAAAAGGATTAATTGACATTTTTACATTATTAATATCTACATCACTGCCGTCTGACTTGGGGCGTACCTTAACGTTGTAATCGACGACTCGTTTTACAGCAACGAGTACTTTCATGATTCCTCCAAAAAAATGATCCTAGCAAAAATCGAGACCTTAACAGGTCATGAGTATATGCAAAGTTGGCTATGTTGCCGCCATTTATTTATTTGGTCAATAGTATTTGTCATGCTGTCTTCGTCCCACGCCAATTTCCAGAATTTCCTGTATTTATAGTATAATAAAGGTCTGATAGGAGGACATGCGCCGTACAATGTAGTGACAATCTCTTCGCCTGGTTTTTTTTGAGATCAAGTACAACGCTAGGTTTATATATATTAGTCATTTATCGGAGCCCAGAATGGATCGAGAATCCATGGAATTTGATGTTTTAATTGTAGGTGGTGGTCCAGCTGGACTTTCTGCAGCATGTAAACTGATGATGCTCGCCTCCGAAAAATCATTGGATATTACTGTCTGTCTTATAGAAAAAGGCTCTGAAATTGGCGCGCATATTCTATCTGGAGCGATTTTAGAGCCAAGAAGCCTCAATGAACTATTCCCAGAATGGAAAGAAATGGGCGCTCCTTTGACCACAAGTGTTTCGAAAGATGAATTTTATCTGTATTTGACATCTCAACACGCAGTTAAACTTCCTCAATGGGCAATACCTAAGCCTATGCATAACGAGGGGAATTATATTGTATCAATGGGCAATGTCTGTCGCTGGTTAGGTCAACAAGCGGAGGCACTTGGAGTTGAAATTTATCCTGGCTTCGCGGCAGCAGAGGTGCTTTACAATGAAGATGGAAGTGTAAAAGGCGTTGCTACTGGAGACATGGGGCTAACCGCATCAGGAGAACACAAAGATAGTTTTATGAGAGGAATGGAGCTACATGCTAAGTACACTCTATTCGCTGAGGGCTGTCGAGGTCATCTAGGAAAGGAAATTATTAAAAAGTTTGAGCTTGATAAAAATAAGTCACCTCAACACTACGCCTTAGGTATAAAGGAAATATGGGAAATTCCCGAAGAAAAACATGAACCAGGCTTAGTTGTTCATGGAACTGGGTGGCCTCTAAGCGAAAGTAGTTCAGATGGAGGGGGATTTTTATATCACGCTGAAAATAATCAAGTATTTATCGGTTTATTTACCGATCTTAATTACTCTAATCCCTATGTTAGTCCATTTGAAGAGTTTCAACGATGGAAGCAGCACCCAAGAGTTAAACAGCATCTAGAGAATGGAACTCGAGTAACCTATGGAGCACGTGCGGCGGTAAAGGGGGGGTTGAATTCGCTCCCGAAATTGGAATTTCCAGGCGGTTTAATTATCGGTTGCGATGCAGGAACGCTAAACAGTGTTAAGATCAAGGGCAATCACACGGCCATGAAAAGTGGGATGATTGCCGCAGAAGCAGTGATTGATGGATTAGAGCAGAATGACGATGCCTCATCGGAACTTACTCTTCACGCTAGAATTTTTTCAGAGTCGTGGTTATATGACGAGCTCTATAGATCAAGAAACTTCACTGGATTTGTGCATAAATTTGGTTTCTTATTAGGTGCGGCCTTAATTTGGATTGATCAAAATATCTTTAAGGGGCATTTGCCTTTTACATTGAGGGACGATAATTTTGATTTCTCACTATTAAAAAAAGCGAAAGAAAGTAAACAAATCGATTATCCAAAACCTGATAATGAAATTAGTTTCGATAGGCTTAGCTCTGTATTCCTCTCAAACACAAATCATGAAGAAGATCAGCCATGTCATTTAACACTAATTGATCCAAATATCCCCATTCAAAATAATTTGGTTGATTTTGCTGAACCTGCCCAAAGATATTGCCCAGCTGGGGTATACGAGATTGTTGAGGAGGAGATGGTTTCAAGATTCCAAATTAATGCTCAAAACTGTGTGCACTGTAAAACTTGCGATATAAAGGATCCTGCTCAGAATATCATTTGGAAGACCCCGGAAGGAATGGGAGGACCAAATTATCCAAATATGTAAATAGGTTGCGCCTAAGCTAATAAATTAAATTGCTCTCCCCTGCTCTCAACAAGAAAATCGCTATTACAGAGATTGACCAAATCATACCATGAAGCTCGATTAAAAAGTGCTGAAAGTCCATTCCAAAGAGTTACGCTAGCAATGCCCTCTGCCTTGTTTTCCAGCTCAATTTTATACTTATTATTTATTGGTACGATTTCCTCAGTATTCAATGTTACATTTAAGCACGGATAGTCTGGCGAGTTGTTTGTTTCCAATGCGATTACCACTAACGGTAACAGTTCGACACTAATCCTCCATTTTTCTTGGGGAGTTACCAAGTAATAGTCGCCATCTGATTCCTTGCGCAAAATACTTGCGAAAAGCTTTATGAGGGGTGTGCGATTGATTTTCTCACCCTCATGCCACCAGCTTCCATCCTTCTTAATTAAGATATCAATATTTCCAGAAAAGCTGGGGGTCCAGCCATGAATAGGTGGTTTTCTTTCTAAATTATCAAATGTAAGCTGTTCCTCTAAGTCGAATAAAAATTTACTCAATTTAAGCTTACTCACATTCCTTTTTTTCAACGATATAACATTAAATATTTGAGAGCAACGGATTCTATGGATACGAAACTCACTAAGTTTTTAACTTCCTGGTTAAATAGGCAGCGGGCGGCGCCTTCATCTTCGATGTGTGATTTTGATAGTCTTCAGAATGAAATCCAACCTTGTGACATTATTTTGGTCGAAGGTAGATCACGTATTAGTGAAGTTGTTAAAACTGTTAGCAGAAGCTGCTGGTCTCATGCAGCAATATATCTGGGGCGCAAAGAAGATATACAAAATGACACTATAGATACAGAGATTAATGATCATAATGCTTTAAAAAAAACATCTGGTGTTATATTGGAAACGAATATTGAGGACGGAACAGTATTACGCCCCCTCGAGGTGTACAGGGGCGAACATTTAAGAATTTGCCGTCCTCGCAAAATTACATCAAATCAGAGAAAGCTTGTAATCAATCATTTAACAAGTGCATTAGGTCAGGACTACGGTGTTAGACAGCTGTTTGATCTAGCACGATTTATGGTGCCTTGGTCAGTGGTTAGCCGAAGGTGGCATTCCACTTTATTCAGTAATAGTGTCGGAAGACAGACTAATTATGTTTGCTCTACACTAATTTCCACTGCATTTTCTTATGCTTCATTTCCGATTCTGCCCTTAATTAAATTACAGAAAGACAATGAATATAAAGTTTACCGACGGAACCCTAAATTGTGTACTCCCGCAGATTTTGATAAATCTCCTTATTTCGATATTGTTAAATATCCTTACATGCTTGATGCCAAACAGAATGAGGATCAAATTAATTGGGATTCAGTTGATGAACTCGAAATCAACGAGAGAGAACTTTACGTATGATGAATCGGAATGTTCTAGATGCTATTTTTAATTATCAAAACCTCTAGTATACGATTCGAACATTTGATACACCTTCTAGCCTTTGTATCTGATCTAAGTTAGACGTCGTAGGAGGACGATCTAAATCAATTAGATTGTATGCAAGGCTATCCCTACTCTTATTGAGCATATCGATGACATTAATATTTTCATTTGCAAACACTGACAAAACGCTACCTAAAATTTTAGGTACATTCTCATTTGTAATTGCAATTCGACATCCCGGCACATACTCGAGATTAACATTGGGGAAATTTACTGAATTTGTGATGCTGCCAGTCTCAAGTAAATCACGTAGCTGATTTGCTGCCATGATGGCGCAGTTAGCTTCAGCCTCTTTGGTGCTTGCCCCAATGTGGGGCAAGAATATTGCTCCTCTGCGTTTTAGTAGCTCGGGCTCGGGAAAATCAGATATATACTTAGCCATTACTTCAGATTCTAATGCGCTTTGAATAGCCATTGGATCAACGATTTCGGATCGAGAAAAATTCAGTAAGCAGACACCTTTTTTACAATGAGACAACAAGTCTTGATTTATAATCTGATGAGTGGCGTCTATCGCTGGTAAATGCAGGGTCACGTAGTCTGACTTAGCGAATAGGTTAGATATCTTGTTTGATCGCTTAACTTTACTAGAAAGTCTCCATGCCGCCTCTACTGAGATCGCTGGGTCATAACCAATTACGTTCATCCCAAAAGTTAACCCCATCTCCGCGACGAGGGAACCGATGGCTCCAAGACCCACCACGCCTAAAGTTTTGCCAACAAGCTCTTCTCCCTTAAATTGAAGTTTTTTTTCTTCTAATTTTTTATTGAGAACAGCTCGATCTTTTATTTTTGATAGTGTGTTACTAAAAATTGCTCCTTCGACAATCCCTCTAGCACCAAGTAGCAATCCTGCTGCTACTAATTCCTTAACCGCATTAGCGTTTGCGCCAGGAGTGTTGAATACAGGAATTCCATTTTTTGTGCACCAGCTAACTGGAATATTATTAACACCTGCTCCTGCCCTAGCTATCGCTATGACGGATTTTGGAATTTCTTCCTGGCCGAGCTTGTGGCTTCTTAATAATATGGCACTGGGTTCAAGAAGACCTTGACCAACTTCATATAACGAAGACGGAAATTTCTCTATACCTTCGGGTGCAATCTTATTATAAGTTAGAATTTGCGTTAGATCTGTGGATGCCACTCAAAATACCTCTATCTCCGACGCATCTCTTCTGGCTTTTTGCAGCTCATTAAAAACTGCATCTCCCCATATTCTAGAGAGCTGCTTTTTAATTTGAGGTAATTCTTGTGCAGAAAATTTGTCTATACCGCCTGGCTGGACTCTTACTAACTCGTAAAGAAAAATAAACTCTGAATCACCAAGTGATTGATTTGTAACAGGAAGCGCACTAGTAATAGGAAGAGAGAATACTTTTTCAGAAAGCTCTCTGGGCAGCTCGTTTTTAGTTCTAGTACCTCCTATTTCTACCTGCCATTCATATCCTTCTTTTAAGGCAATTTCTTCAATAGTAGTTTCACCATTAATAATTGCATCACCTAAGCGAGAGGTTTCTTCCAATGCAATATTTTTTATCTTGTTTTCCTTGATTTGCTGAATTATCTCTGGTTTTACCTCCTCTATTGGCTTTAATTTTGAAGGTAGGTAACGAGATTTTCGCAAAACAATAAAATGTCTAGGAGATAGCTCAATTACTTCACTATTGTAACCATCCTGGATTACTTCCTCAGAGAATGCGGCATTTATGATTTTTGTCTCAGCGAAGATCCCCTCGTCTACTCCCGAGCGAGAAAACAAATCAGAGATATCTATTTGCCTATTTGAAATTTCCGCAACTTTGTTAAGATCGACAGAATTAAAGGCTACATCTCTTAATTCTTCTACTAGAGAGAGAAGCAAAGCATCAGCTGCACGCTCTTGTATCTTTCGAGTTAGTTGTTCTTGAAGATCTTCAAAGTTAGCTTGAGATTGTTCTTTTCTATCGGTTAGCAATAAAAAATGAATTCCTGCCTCTGTTTTTACTCTCCCCGACACTTCTCCAACTGCAAGCTTTGAAGCGGCGATCTCCATTTCCTCTGGAAACGCATCACCTGATGAGAAGCCTAGATCGCCTCCAGATTGTGCAGAGCCTGTATCATCTGAAAATTGCCGTGCGGCTTCCCCAAGTTCTAAACCTCCGGATAGCTTATTCTCAACTAGATTAATTCGTTGCTCGTATTCTTGCTCTGATTCATCAGTCTTTTTAATTAGTAGCACATGGGAAATTCTATTTTCCTGAGGTTGTTCATAGTCTTGTTTCACTAATTCATATTCATTAATTAAACTCTGCTGTTCCACTGGCTTTATAAAATGCTCAGATTTAATCTCTATATATTCAACGCTAACTTCTTCTTCCGTAGAAAAAAAGGATTGATTTTTTAGATAAAAGTCTTCTATTTCACTCTTGTTTACTACGGCATTTTTATCAAAGTGAGACAGGGGGATTTTGACATATCTTACGTCTCTCTTTTCAGTGCTAACTCTGCCTTCAAGCTCTAGTTCCAGCGGGGTAATAAAATCGGATCCTATGATTCCCGTGTATAGGTGCCTTTTCAGGATGTCGGCTTTAGCCTCAGCTTTAAATGAAGCAGGCGTATAACCCGCGTTAGTTATAACCGCCCTATATAAATCTGGCGAAAACCTTCCTCCTTCCTTAAAAGGCTCCATCAAGGAAATCTCCTTGCCAAGTTCGGATTCAGCAACTGTCATTTCTAACTCTGAGATTAAATTGCTTAGGATCTGATCTGAGATAAGAAAACTTAGTGCTTCAGCCTTAATTCTTTCCTGATCTAGCTCCGTTGGATCAAACTCTTGGCCAAGCATCGCTGCCAATCTTCTCATGCGATTATTTACTGTCTCTCGCAGGGTGTTCTCGGAGATTTTTTCATCATCAACAGTTGCTATTGTATCGTCTGAGCCGCCTACTAGTATTGATTGAATTCCAAATAGGGCAAAAGATAAGGCGATTACGACTGCTATCCCCTTAGCCAGTGGGCCCTTTAAAAAATTGGAGCGTATATCTTGGAGCATTGACTATATTCCGCGAGCTGGGGCAATAAAAGAACAGGCGCATTTCATGCGCCCGAACTCAAATTGTACTTTTATTGGATTACGACGAGGATGGGAACCCGAACCTAGATTCTAGTAGCGCAAGGTCTCCAGCTCAAGTCTAGGTTTATCTGTTTATTGTGTCTTTAAGAGCCTTACCCGCCTTAAAACCAGCTACATTAGATGCTTTAATTTGAATTGTTTCGCCGGTTCTAGGATTTCGCCCTTCCCTAGCGGCTCTGTGTTTTACTGTAAATGTTCCAAATCCAACTAATGATACAGAATCGCCCTTCGCTAAAGATGAAGCGATGCTATCAGTTACCGCGTCGAGTGCTCTTCCTGCGGAAGCTTTAGAAATATCCGCTGAAGACGCGATTGCGTCTATTAGGTCTGTTTTATTCACTTTGATCCCCTTTTATATCTTTTGTGTCTCTTAATTGAGCACTTATCTTTAGACAAGGCTTCATACTATGTGACTCTATACCACACGTTGTATGGTGGTCAACTTACTCTTGCAAATCAGTGCGTTTTTGTAGCTTGATTTTTTTCAGATGCATCAATTGGTGTCTTTTTTTCTTCGGTATATTCCTCATCGCTGAGTGGTTTGGGCTCCTTTTCAAGTGCTACAGAAAGGACCTCTTCAATCCATTTAACCGCGATAATTTCAAGATCTTCTGTGAGGTTTTCTGGAATCTCTTTGAGGTCTCTCTCATTCTCTTTTGGAATAATAACAGTCCTTATACCTCCTCTGCGTGCTGCGAGTAATTTTTCCTTTAGACCACCAATGGGTAAAACTTCCCCTCTAAGGGTTATTTCGCCCGTCATTGCGACATTTCCGCGTACAGGTATTTCGCTGGCTACTGATACTAATGCAGTGCACATTGCTATTCCGGCGCTTGGGCCATCTTTAGGAGTGGCACCCTCGGGAACGTGTATATGTATGTCATGCTTTTCATGATATTGAGCAGCTATACCCAATATTTGGGATCTGCTCTTCACAACTGTTGCGGCGGCTTGTATAGATTCCTGCATAACATCTCCAAGAGAGCCCGTCCTAACAGTGCGACCTTTTCCTGCAAAAGCCACGGCTTCAATGGTTAGCAATTCACCACCTGCAGATGTCCAGGCTAGCCCAGTGACCTGTCCAATCTTGTTTTTTTCTTCAGCCACTCCGAAATTAAACTTTCTAACACCGGATAAATCTGCGAGCATATCTTTATTAACAACGGTACCTGAGTCGAAGTCTCCCAAGGTAAAAGCCTTTACCATTTTTCTACATATCTTTGCTATTTCACGCTCTAACGAACGAACTCCCGCTTCTTTGGTGTAATATCTAATTAGGTCAATAAGGACGCCGTCTTCTAAAACAAATTCGGCTTCCTTAATACCATTTCGCTTGATCTGCTTGGGCAGCAGGAATCGCTCAGCAATATTTCTCTTTTCATCTTCTGTGTATCCAGGAATTCTGATTATTTCCATTCTATCTAGCAAGGGTCCAGGAATGTTCATTGTGTTTGAAGTACATACAAACATTACATCCGATAAATCATAGTCAACTTCTAGATAATGATCATTAAATGCATGATTTTGTTCAGGATCGAGGACCTCCAGCATAGCAGAAGCCGGATCTCCCCTATGATCCATACCCATTTTGTCAATTTCATCTAGAAGGAAAAGTGGATTACGGACACCAGCTTTTGCCATTTTCTGAATAAGTTTGCCGGGCATAGAACCAATATATGTCCTCCTATGTCCACGTATTTCGGCTTCATCTCTAACCCCACCTAAAGCCATCCTTACAAATTTTCTATTAGTAGCTCGAGCGATTGATTCTCCGAGAGAAGTTTTCCCAACGCCAGGTGGACCAACAAGGCATAAAACTGGGCCTTTTACTTTTCTAACACGCTTCTGAACCGCAAGATACTCTAAAATTCTATCTTTGATTTCCTCAAGACCATAATGATCTTGATTTAAAATATCGGCTGCTCGATTTAAATTGTGCTTTACTCTGCTGCGCTTAGACCAAGGTACAGATATCATCCAATCGATGTATCCACGAACGACAGATGCCTCAGCTGACATTGGAGACATCATCTTAAGTTTATTTAATTCCGAGAGTGCTTTCTCCTTTGCTTCGGAAGGCATGTTTGCAGCATTTATTTTTTCATTGAGATCATCCAACTCCGTTGGCACATCGTCGAGATCTCCGAGCTCTTTTTGAATAGCTTTCATTTGCTCATTTAAATAATATTCGCGCTGGCTCTTCTCCATCTGCTTCTTAACTCTGCCACGAATACGCTTTTCAACCTGAAATTGATCGATTTCTGCATCCATTAATCCCGAAAGATGAGTTATTCTAGATTGGATATCAGATATCTCTAATATTTTTTGCTTTTCTTTTAAATCAACAACTAAATGAGCTGCAATTGTATCTGTAAGACGGCCCAAATCATCAATCCCAGAAAGCGAAGATAAAACTTCAGAAGGCACTTTCTTGCTCAAGTTAACATATTTTTCAAACTGCTCAGTGGTAGACTTGATAAGTTTTTCTGAAAGTAAATCGTCTAATTCTTCTGATAGCAAAGGACTTGCGTTACTTGATAAAAATCCATCCTTATCATAAACGCTTTGTATGCTAGCCCTATAACCACCTTCTACTAAAACCTTGATGGTTCTATCTGGTAGTTTTAATAACTGCAAGATATTTGAAACAGTTCCGATATGATAAATTTCTTCAAAGCCAGGGTCATCTTCTGAAGACACCCGCTGTGCCGCTAAGATAATCTGCTTATCCGAAGCCATAGCATGCTCGAGAGCCGCGATAGACTTTTCTCTTCCAACGAAGAGAGGAAGCACCATATTTGGATAAACTACTACGTCTCTTAGAGGTAAGAGCGGCAGTTCCACAGAATCTGGCAATGCCATTATGAAGCGCCTCCTAAAAAGACATTAAGCGACTGTTTCAGTTGCTAAGTAATATTTGACATGCACGATATAGACATGCAGATTTCTCTATAAATAAACTACTCTTCAGTAGACGCTGCAGCTAATGGGCGTTCTGAATTCTGATAAACAAGTAAAGGTTCCGACTCTCCAAGAATTACAGATTCATCTATTACTACCTTGGCAATATCATCCCGCGACGGAATATTGTACATTGAGTCCAGTAGGACGCTTTCCAAGATAGATCTCAACCCTCTCGCACCAGTCTTTCTTTCCATTGCCTTTTCAGCAATTGCTCTAAGGCCATCTTCTCGAAAATCAACTAGAACATTTTCCATTTCAAACAACTTCCCATACTGTTTGGTAAGAGAATTCTTTGGTTCTGTAAGGATTTCGACAAGAGCATCTGAATCGAGCTCTTCAAGGGTTGCTATTACGGGTAGACGGCCGACAAACTCAGGAATTAGGCCATACTGAACTAAGTCTTCCGGCTCTAATGCTTGCAGTAGATCGCCAATATTACTTCGTTCATTTTTACCTTTTACTTCGGCGCTAAAGCCAATACCGCCTTTTTCAGATCTATTGCGAATTACTTTATCTAATCCAGCAAAGGCTCCGCCGCATATAAATAGAATATTTGATGTATCGACTTGGAGAAATTCTTGTTGTGGATGTTTGCGACCACCTTGAGGAGGAACTGAAGCTACTGTCCCCTCTATAAGTTTTAATAATGCCTGTTGAACTCCTTCGCCAGAGACATCTCTTGTAATAGAAGGATTGTCCGACTTGCGAGAAATCTTATCTATCTCATCAATGTAAACAATCCCAAGTTGGGCCTTTTCCACATCATAGTCACATTTTTGCAAAAGTTTCTGAATAATGTTTTCGACGTCTTCTCCTACATAACCAGCCTCGGTAAGAGTAGTAGCATCGGCAATGGTAAAGGGCACGTCTAAAAGTCGTGCTAGAGTTTCGGCCAGAAGGGTCTTACCAGAACCAGTGGGGCCGACCAGCAAAATATTGCTTTTACCCAATTCTACATCTTCTTTACCCGCTCCGTCATAACGCAGTCTCTTGTAGTGATTATATACGGCTACTGAAAGAACCTTTTTTGCTCTACCCTGCCCGATTACATACTCATCTAAGATTGAATTTATTTCTTGAGGTACCGGAAGAGAGTCGCTTTTCTTGCTCTCTTCATTATCTTGAACCTCTTCACGAATAATGTCATTACATAAATCTACACATTCATCGCATATAAATACGGACGGTCCCGCTATTAATTTACGAACTTCATGCTGACTCTTACCACAAAAGGAGCAGTAAAGCAGCTTGTTACCATCATCGCTGTTTCCAGTATCACTGGTCATAAAAAGATCTCACTACCATAAGTTCGCAGCTTCATTATCTCTACACATTGCGGTTTTTAACCCAATTTTGCAAGTCAAAATGCATGACGTCAACGTTATTTTGATAAAACCAACTCTTCTTAAGACCTGCTACTAACCACTTCATCTACTATTCCATATTCTAGGCTTTGCTCAGCATTCATAAATCTATCCCGCTCCGTATCAGTCTCAATAGTACTTATCTCTTGTCCGGTATGATGTGCTAAAAGTTCATTTAGACGTTTTCTGATTATTAGTATTTCACGTGCTTGGATATCGATATCGGTTGCTTGACCTTGAGCTCCTCCACTTGGTTGATGAATCATGGTCCTCGCATTAGGCAAGCATAGACGTTTCCCCTTTTTACCACCGGCCAGCAGAAACGCTCCCATCGATGCGGCCTGACCTATACACATGGTACTAACATCTGGCTTAATAAATTCCATCGTATCGTATATTGATAGGCCTGCTGTAACTGAGCCACCAGGAGAATTGATGTACAGACTTATATCCTTATCTGGATTCTCTGATTCTAAAAACAAGAGCTGAGCGACAATTAAATTCGCCATCTGATCTTCAATATTTCCAACAACGAATACTACTCTCTCCTTAAGAAGACGAGAATAGATATCGTAGGATCTTTCTCCTCGAGATGTTTGTTCAACCACCATGGGTACAAGACCTAGGCTTTGAGGACTATGCATACTTTTCTCTTCATTGAAAATCATTTTAGTCGATGTCCTTGACATTAATAAAATAAAGTTGATAAACGAAACAAAAGAAAATTATCCATTTTGCTGCGCTAAGGATAGAACTTCTTTATAGGAACATGGAACTTCTTTGATAGTCGCACTTTCTAGAAATCTATCAACTAATTGATCTTCTACTACCTGCGATTCAACAGATGCTAGTTGTTCCTGATTAGAATAATACCAATTAACAACATCCTCAGGTTTTTCATAGGTTGAGGCTAATTCCTCTATTGTTTCACGAACTTTTTGGCCGTCGGCCGTAAGCTTATAATCTTGAATATATTCATTTAATATTAGCGCTAACTTCACTCTTTTTTCTGCCATTTCTGAAAACATCTGATCGGGAAGTATTTCATTCAAATTAATATTTTGATCTAGTTGTCCCCCAATGTTTTGAAACATTCTGTTCCTTTGCGCTTGAATTTCTTGATTAATTAGGGCGGATGGAATTTCGAGCGCATCATATTTATCAATTATCATATCCATGACTTGCTGCTTTACTCGGCCTCTAATAGCCGCTTTTGACTCTCGTTCCATATTTCCAGAAATTTCTTTTCTAAACCCTGCCTCATCACCATCTTTTAAGCCATATGCGGCAAAAAGTTTTTCATCAACGGCTGCTGGCTCTAACTCTTTTACATCATTCACTATTACAGTAAAAGTTACATCGCGGGACTGTAAATCTTTTTTGTGATAATCATCTGGGAATCTTAATGGAAGAGTAATTTCTTCCTTTGGGGAGCATCCGATCAATCCTTCTTCAAATCCGGGAATCATTGAGTCACTTCCTATTTCTATATCGAATGCATCCCGGCTGCCTCCCTCAAAATCATCTCCGTCGATTTTGCCTTTGTAGTCAATATTTACCACATCTCCATTTGACGCTGGCCGTGAAGCGGCGTTCCAAATTCCATGTTGCTTGCGAAACACTTCAATTATTTGATCAATATCCCCATCCGTGATCTCAGTTGTCGGTTTCTCGATATCAAAAGCATCAATATTTTTGATCGTTATTTCTGGAATGACTTCAAAGGTTGCCACATACTCTAAATCATTTCCTGATTCTAGATTTTTTGGTTCAATGTTTGGAGAGCCCGCAGGACGTAGGTTTTCTTGAATAACCGCTTCTTGAAATGATTGATTCATTACTTCGCCCAAAACTTCTTGACGAACACTCGGTCCAAACCTCTGCTTCATAACTTTCATCGGGACCTTACCAGGTCGGAATCCGGACAAACGAACGGTCTTGGAGGCCTTCTGAAGTCTAGCTAATATCTCATTTTCTACTCTATCTGCGGGCACTCCTATTGTTAGTCGTCGTTCCAAACTAGAAGTAGTTTCAACATCTACCTGCATCAAATTACTCCTTTAATTATAGTTTTGGGTGAGACCGAGCTAAACTTGAATAACCGTTTAAATTGGTGCGGAAGGAGAGACTCGAACTCTCACGCCTTTCGGCACTGGAACCTAAATCCAGCGCGTATACCAATTCCGCCACTTCCGCTAATTGTAGACCACTTAAATCAAAATATGAGTTTTGAGCGATTGAAAGACGTCGAATAAGCATAGAATTTACACGTAAAGCACCCTGAAGCTTTGAGAAAATCGATCCTCACAACAAACGCGCTGTTTTGTACCATAAGCTAACCAACCATTCAACATAATCCTGCATTAAGCTTTTTATTTTATGGAGTTTTTTCCCAATCAATCAGTTAAACAGTTTGGATCAAACTTGTAGCGGCCTTTTAGCCAATTTACGATTTCTTCTGTTGCCGTAGACTTAATGACACCATAGTCATTTATTAGTTTCAAAAGACGAGATTCGGATAAAGCTTCAAGGCCAGTCGTTTCAAATTCGGTTAAATTTTTCGACATCATTTTTAGAACTTGTTTGCCTAATCTCCTTTCCAACCATCTTTCTGGACTCGAACTTGCGGTATGGAGTTTAGATAATCCAGATAAAGTTATAAGAAATAATTCAGGTTGAGTCATTGCGTTACATAGATGCCCACTCAAATAATTTGGCAACATGTCGTCTCGACCAGGTAATGGTTTCAAATAGAGATATTTCGATCTTGCCTTACCATCATTTGCCGAATAGTTATCCCATAATGTTATTTGCCTCTTAAAGATTTTGCTGACCTGCTCGGCATGAGAACTACTTATCTCTTTAGAACATACTTCGTTTCCTGTCCATAAAACACCGATATCATGATGCAAAAGCTCCCCTAAAGTCTCATGATAATTAGTCGGTTTCTTACCGAAAACAGATTCCAAAATTGGATCAAATGAGTAGTAGGTCGGACAGAATAAGACTTTAGCGTGTGTAGACCAGCTATAAATATCGTTAGCAATGTCTGCCTGAATGGATGCAAGATCCTTAAAATTCCCTTGCATATCATCAAAAAGTACGCATATGAATACGGGGTTCAATTCACTTATCTTTTCAATTTTTGCCCGCAATTTGATTTTTTCAGAATTGGTATACGTGGTGTAAATCTCGTATGGAGATATTCCTATTCCAAGCGATATTTTTTTATTAAGACATTCAAATGAAAATTCCATTAAATTGCACCAGTCGGATGATGACCAATCTTCCTTCCATCTCCTTCGTAGATAAGGGTCAGACTTTGGGCAATATACGTAAGTATTTAAACCTAGCTCAGCTAAAAGTTCTGGAAATTTAAGTCTTACAGAGTGAGACCAAGGGTTTCCGTAAAAGCCTTCGATCATACCAATCGGATTTACAAAATTACGCTGCATAGAACCTCAATGTTGTTCCATAACTTTAATTAGTTTACTCACAATATTTGTAAAATTGAGGCTAATATTGAGCGCGATACCTTGATCTAATTTGGCTATAAGTGACCGAAGCTTGCTTTGGCATTCAAAAATGTCTTTGCTGGAAGAGCTCTTTAGCGAGGCTTCAGATGTCTCTTTGAGGAACTGCTCAAGCTGTAAACACAGATATTCTAATAACAATACATCCGGATGTTTTTGTTTGGCTAAAGAGCCTAGAAGACCAATATTTAGTCCAATCGGTGAGTCTTGAGAACCAATGGTAGCAACTAATTTATCAAACTCTTTAGTTTTAATTAATGTAAGGGCTTTAAATGGCTGCCTCAAGGATAGTGCTATGGCTTTTGAAAATTCACTTTCTCTGGGCAGTTTTTCAGAAAGCCAGCGATATGCAGTCTGGTAATCTGGAGAGTTAAATTCTAATCTGAGGCACCTAGAATGAACAGTAGCAGGCAGATTTCCGTCACGGTTTGAAACGAGAAGAACGGTGGTATTTTCTGGAGGCTCTTCTAGAAATTTTAATATTGCATTAGATGCATTTCGTTGAAGTTTTTCTGCTGGATTTATTAAAATCACTTTGCGACGACCAAATGCACTAGTTTTATTTGAAAATGATATGGCATTTCGTATCTGTTCTACTCCGATATTATTTTTGGAATCCTCACAAGATACATGCAAGAAGTCTCCGTGGGTTTGGTGTTCAAATAAATTACAAGACTTACAATTCTCACAAGGTAGTTTGATATTAGAGGCACATAGTAAAGCTTTTGAAAACATATCAGCCATTTCTGACTTTCCAACTCCTTCACTGCCACTGAACAAGATAGTATGTGGCACGTGCTGAGCGGCGAGCATTGAGTCGAGTTTCTTGCCGTTGTCATGAAGCCACGCTGGTATTTCTGAGAATTGATTGCCTAAAAACAACAAAGCTTACTTCACCATGAACTTAGCAACAGATTAAACTGCTTCTTTAAGATCTTCTGTATAGCGGGAATGCTCTGAGTGGCATCGATCAAAAGTTTATATTCAGGATTCTTTTTGGCTAGCTCAAGATATGCGGATCTAACTCGTCGATAAAAATCCATCTCCTCTTTTTCAAATCGATCCGGCTCACCTCTGTTAATAGCTCGCGAAAGGCCTACCTCCGGTGGGGCATCAAATAAAAAGGTGAAATCTGGCCTCAATCCAACATTGGTGAGCTTCTCTAACTGCACAATGATGCGATCATCTATCTTTCTGCCTCCGCCTTGATATGCATATGTAGCATCAGAAAATCGGTCACATAGAAACCAATTGCCGGCGGCCAATGCGGGCTCAATTTTTGTTGCAATATGAGAGGCTCTTGCCGCGAGTATTAGTAATAATTCAGTCATTGAATTCATCGAGTCCAGTGAACTATCGATCAACATTTTTCTAATTTCTTCTCCAAGAGGTGTTCCTCCTGGTTCTCTCGATATTTCTATTGAAATTCCGTGTTGCCGCGCTAAATCAGAAAAATAATTCAAATTAGTAGACTTACCCAACCCGTCGGTGCCCTCAAATGTTATAAACAATCCCCTACGATCAGTCAAAATAGCGCCTCTAATTTTCTACAGCCGATGATTTTAAAAGATATTTTTTCACGGCGGCATTGTGCTCATCTAATGTAGCATTAAATACATGCCCACCTAGCCCATCTGCAACAAAATAAATTGCCTTGCTTTGATCTGGATTAAAAGCTGCAATGATTGATTCTAGCCCAGGAAGAGCAATAGGAGTTGGCGGTAAGCCATTGTTTCTATAGGTATTATAAGGATTTCCTTTGTCATTCAGATGGCTCCGACGAAGATTTCCATCAAATGCACTGCCAAGACCATAAATTACAGTTGGGTCGGCCTGCAG
>CAJXCR010000016.1 GCA_913051825.1 uncultured Halieaceae bacterium | reverse complement strand
TAGCAAAAATTAAATAAGCTAATTTATTCATTTGAAAACCCTCAATATAATAATCTATTAAAATTAAGTGCTTAACAGCACTTTCTTTGCAAATCCACTGCATTTAACATCAATCGCGAGGTAAGACAGAAAAAGACTTTCAATTTATTACAATGATAAACAAAAACCAGCTCCATAAACTTAGTATCTAATACTAAAACGATATAGATTAGTCTCTACATCCTTGCTCTAAACTTGCAATATCTCTTTCAGCAGCGCATTCATCTTATAACAATAACCATTTATAAAGCAGAAATGGTAAGCAACTAAAGCATGCATTTGTAAACTAATGCCAGACTTTTTCGCTCGTGAGTCGCTGAATTGTCATAGTTCGATTTGACGGACTAGGATTTCGCTTTCTTCAGCTCACATCGAGTTTCTTTTAATGAGAGTGAAAATATTAGACAATTCCATCCAACCATTAACATCCAAAAAGAGGCAACTAACTAATGAATTTAAATATTTTAGCACCTGCTGCTGTATTGGCGTTCTGGTCCCTTATTGTACTTTTCTGGATGGTCATGGTTAGAGCTCCTGCAATGAAAAAAGCAGGAATAAATCTTGCCGAACCCTTACCTGGAGGGAGAAGAGGTATTGATTTGGAACCACTTCTGCCAGATTCAGTAAATTGGAAAGCACATAACTACGAGCATCTCCATGAGCAGCCCACTGTTTTCTATGTGGTATTAATTTTACTAGCTATTTCCAATGACGCGTCTACCCTAGATGTCCAACTCGCTTGGGCATATACCGGCTTACGCATCGCACATAGCGTGGTGCATGTAACAACAAACTTTGTGCCTGTACGGTTTCTTTTATTCTTGCTGTCAACTCTTGCACTTTTAACACTATCATTTAACTGTGTATTGGCGACCATTTAGCATTTTTTTTGCTGACAAATAAAGACGATTGTTTTTTTCACCTTCAAACAGAGGGATTGACTGAAAAAAATTAATTGGAAAAAATAGGGAGAGTAATCTGAATACAAAATCCTCCCTCCAAATTTTTGGCAGCGATGCTTCCTCGATGTTGATCAACCGTGCGTTTCGCAATCGCAAGACCCAATCCGGTCCCACCTGTACCGCGATCTCTAGCATGTTCAACACGAAAAAAAGGATCGAAAATTCGATCTAAATCAGCCTCCGGAACTCCTAAGCCTTCGTCAAATATTGATATATTTACTTGGCTCTCTGCTGATGGTTGAATTTCAACTTTTATAACTCCCTTTGGGGGAGAATGCGTTATTGCGTTACGAAAGACATTTTCTATGGCGCCCTGCAATAAGCCTCGATCTGACATTACAAAATACGGACCTCCTGTTGCTACTAGCGACATGGAAATTTCTTTATTCTTTGCCTCTATCTCCGATTCAATGAGTAACGCCTCCACAACTTGATTTAAATTCGTCTTTTCTTGCAATCGACCAATATCACGTTGACTAGCAATTAACTGACCGATCATGTCATCCACACGCTCTACCTCTAATCGTATTCTGTTAAGATGACTAAGATTATTTTCCGGCGAATTTTCTGCTAACGTCAATGCAATCTGAATTCTTGCCAAGGGAGAACGAAGTTCATGAGAAACATCTGCCAAAAAGCGTCGCTGGGAAGCAATGCGCTCTCTAAGTTTTGTTGCCATTGCATTAAGATCTTCCCCTAAAGCATCAAGTTCATCATAAAAATATACGGCTGGTTCTATCTTGACATCTAACTCTCCTTGAGCGAGCTTTCCAGAGGTATTCCTAAGTAAGGACAAACGTCTAGTAAACAACCACGTCAGCAAAAAACAAAGCACCCCACTAATCAAAATTGCTATAAAAAAACGACTCGATGGATTCGTTCGCCAAAGTCTGGTTGAATTTCCAATCTTGATGGCGACTACAAAAGGTCCTAGATCTCGCCTGATCAAATTGTAAATCGCAAATCGTTCTCCAGATTTTATTTCTACTATCACACCATCAACTAGCTCTTTCTTTGTTTGCACAAAAAAGGACAGTTCTGCTGGTATCACAGTCTTGTCCAAGCTAGATCCATCTAAATTTATTAGCCTTAGATCAATCCCTCTTCGTCTAACGCCCGCTATAAATCGTTCCATACTTTTGACTGAACCGCGTTGCAACCGAAAGAGAACTCCCACCATCTCTTTGGTCGGAAGGTATGAATCACTAGAAACGGCTTCATTGATAGTGAAGTTTGGATTTTCAAAGAACTCAAAGCTTAGCTTCCAACCTGCCATGGCAGCCAAAGTGACAAGCCAAAAAGAAAGGAAGAGTTTAGTGAAAAGACCTAAGTGCATCGTCTTAGAATTGACTATTTTTAGCTGGCAAACTGATACCCTCGCCCTCTAACACTTAAAATAAGTTTCCCCCCTCCTCCGTTAGCTAATTTTTTTCGCAGGTTACTCACATGAACATCTACGCTTCGATCAAAAGCTTGCAAAGGCCGATTAAGCGCTTTTAAACAAAGAGTTTCTTTACTGACTGCTACTCCAGGATCATCCATTAGAGTTGCCAGAATGGCGAACTCTGCTCCTGTTAACGAAAGTTCAGATCCTTTTAAAAATGCTTGACGTGATTGTTTTAAAAGACTTACAGATCCTATCTCAAGTTCATTTTCATCTTCTACATCAATGGCGACACGGCGCAAAATGGCTCTCAACCTAGCCGACAATTCCCTTGGATTAAAAGGCTTAGGAAGATAATCATCTGCGCCCAATTCCAGTCCAAGAATTCGATCTGAATCCTCTCCTCTAGCCGTTAACATCAAAATTGGAATCATATTCTCACGTCTAACTTCTCTTAAAATTTCTAGTCCGCTTTTCCCTGGTAACATTATATCTAGAACAAGAATATCGTAGTTGCTAGAACGGATCTCTTCCAATACTTCATCTCCACGATGCATAAAACAAGGATCAAACTGTTCCTGACTCAGAAGCTCATCAAGCAATTCACACAGCTCCATATCATCATCTACTACAAGTATCTTTGACATTCTATTTCCACTTAAAAATAAGAGTTTTACATAGCATCTACTGGCAGGCAGCTTACTTTACAAAGCTTTACATCTTTAAATCCTATCAAACTAATGTCTAACAATTCTTAACTTTTTCTTACAAACCTTAAATAGTCTAAATCTGCATTAAAACTTAGTCTGATATTGTCAGAAAATATCCTGGCAAAGTAACTTAATCTTTTTATAAACCATCCTCAACGGAGAAAATATTATGAACACCAATATCTCTAATATTAAGGCGATGTATCTTCCCATGATCTTAGCAATCTTCGTCGCTCTATCACTTGCATCAAACACGCACGCTGAAAAGCCCAGTAATTCTAGATGGGCTAAAAACGGAGATGATAGAATTAGTCATAGGCCTAAAGAAATGATGTCTTTTCTGAGACCCTTGCGAAAATTAAATCTATCCGAAGATCAGCGGGAAGAAATTAATACAGTCATTGCTAATCACCGAGAAAATACTGAAGAGCAAAGAGAAAAAGTTCGTGAACTAAAGACTGAACTAACCGAGCTGATTCCTAGCTTCAACGATACCACTGCACAGGGTTTATCCTTACAATTAGGTGATCTAATGGGCGAGCTTGCATACGCCAAAATCGCAGTCCGTGCCGAAATCTACCAAACACTAACACCGGATCAAAGGGATAAGTTAGTTGCGATGACGGTATTTGGAAAAGACTAATGACTCAAACCTTTCAGTGAACCGGATAGTATTAAAATGGAGCCCTAACCTGTTTCACGGACTCCATTTTTTTCTAAAGCAATCCGATTTCTAGATTTTAGAGTCCGTTAATTCATAAAAAACGACGAATAAAAAGGATAAAAGCACCATTAGGAAAATAGAGTGCTGGAGCACCGTATCTAGGAGAAAACAAACTCTGAATTTTAAACAAAATTTGTTAGAATACCGAGAGACTAAAATTGGAGTGCTAAATCGTGCCAATACCATCCCGTGGTTATGTACTGACCGAAGCTGGCGGAGAACTAAGACCTTACGAATTTAATAGACGCGACGTAGGTGAAGACGACATTCTTGTTAATCTCATGTACTGCGGAATCTGTCACTCTGACTTATTAGTAGCTGGAAATGAACTAGGAAATGCAAATTTTCCCCTGGTCCCTGGTCATGAAATCGTTGGTCGTGTAAGTGAAATTGGTATTAATGTATCTAACCACAAAGTTGGTGACATTGTTGGTATAGGTTGCATAGTTGATTCCTGCAGAAATTGTAATTCCTGTGGATCTGGCGACGAGCATTATTGCGAATCCGGTTGGACTATGAGTTTCAACGCAAAAGATAAATACAATCAATATACGTGCGGAGGCTATAGTTCAAATTACGTGGTCGACCATCGTTATGCGGTAAAAATATCGCCTGACTTAGATCCAGCAAAAGCTGCTCCACTACTATGTGGAGGAATTACAGTTTATGCTCCGCTTATCCGTCACCAAACTGGACCAGGTAAGCGTGTAGGTATACTAGGACTTGGGGGACTAGGTCATCTGGCAGTAAAATTCGCTAGTGCTATGGGCGCCAGCGTGACAATGTTGACCAGCAGCAGCGCCAAGGCAGAGGATGCTAAAGTCTTGGGAGCAGATGATGTTATCGTCACCTCTGATACTGATGCTGTTACTGCCGCTGCTGGAAGCTTTGATCTAATAATCAATACAGTATCGGAAAAGCATGACCCCAACCCATTCCTCCACATGCTAAAAAGAGATGGGGTTATGTCGCTTGTAGGAGCCCCAGCAAAGCCTTTAGAACTGTTTGCTCCTGCGCTAGTGATGGGTGACAAATCCATTACAGGATCTATGATAGCTGGGATAGAGATGACCCAACAGATGTTGGATTTTTGCGCCAAACATAACATCACAGCAGAAACAGAAGTTATTCCAATTGATTATGTTAACGAAGCCTGGGAAAGAATGAGAAAGAAAGATGTGCGGTATCGATTTGTAATAGATCTATCTACCCTGTAATAAAGAAAGATTTTGAATGTGACCGCTAACAAATCAAAAAATAACTCTTCCTTGGAAATATAGATTGAAGACCAACTTCAAAAACTTTGGTTTAAAGGCTATTGTCACCAGCGCACTATTTGCGTTCATTTGCACTAGAGCTATCGTCCCTGTTGGTTACATGGTTACTTCAATCAGTAGCGGGGGACCGTTCAACCTATGTCCATCAGATCCCCGCAGTGCGCTACTTTCAAAAACGCTAACTGATGCACACACGGTTACTTTTAAATCGCACAATCATCAACATCATGACCATGGATTGTTAGAAAAAAATTCGGAAGACGCAGAAAATAACTTCCCCAATGAAACGGGATCCTGCTTATTATCAAACCTTTCAATTGCTTCTTTAGAATACAATTATTTTAAATTCACCGAACCATCAAATCTTCCCAACCCCTCCAAAATTGAAACAGAACCTTATTTAGATGAATTGTGGTCTAGACCCCCAATCAGATCACCACCTAAGTTCTCCTAAGCTTTCTAATTTAATCTTTCTATGGCAATCATTTTTTTGGAAATGATTTGCCTAGCTTTTTGGAGAAAAAAATGAGCTCTATTAAAATTTTACTCGCGTTTCTTTTGTCAGTGCTAACGAGCTTGGTCGTTGCACATGAAACGCCAACCTTTCGCCCTGAATCTCATGCTGCCGCAGGAGTAATGAGCGATCACATGCACAAGAAAGGTGAGTGGATGATCGGATACCGCTTCTCATCGGAAAAGTACGAACAATACTATTCAGGTTCGAAAAAATTATCTCTGGCATCCGTTATCGACTCAGGGTATTCCATGACTTCCAGTGAAATGACAATGGACATGCATATGCTAGACATTATGTATGCGGTAAATGACGATTTAACTCTTATGCTTATGCCCATGTACATGACCATGGATATGGACATGACAATGCATATGGGCATGGATATGGGCATGGGCATGGATATGGGCATGGGCATGGGCATGGATATGAGTCATTCTCATGGTACTTCCGGCTTAGGTGATACGATCATCAGCGCGTTATATCGTATTCAAAACGACGGGAATAACCAAACTCATCTAAGCCTTGGAATAAGTGCACCTACCGGCTCTGTCACCAAGAAAAATGCGAAAGGAAAACTTACCCATTACGACATGCAGTTGGGCTCAGGAACATGGGATTTTCTTCCCGGCATTACTTATACCGGTTTTTCTGGACGATTTAGCTGGGGTGGACAATTGCAGTACAAAACTTCCTTAGAAGGACGTAATAAATCTGGTTATTCTTTAGGAGACGAATTCGACGTCAGCGCATGGGCGGCATGGAGAGTAGCACCCTGGATAAGTCTATCCTCTCGAATTCATTATTCCGATAAAGCTCGAATCGATGGCGCTTATCCTAACTTTATGGCTATGAGTCCTTCAGACGACACAAATAATTATGGTGGCGAGTTTACGACATTTGGAATTGGCGCAAATTTCGCGATGCAAAATGGCCCGTTTGCGGGAATTCGAGTCGGAATCGAGTGGGAAGAACTAATTGATGAACACTATAACGGAATTCAGCTAGGTCGTTCTGACAAGATTAATCTAAACATTAGCTACTCATTTAAATAGATCATACAGGTCGATGACTGAACTGGATCATTAATTGGGTTCATTCATCGACCAAAAATTAACGGTTGTCTCCGCGGCCAACCAAGCAAATACAGCATAAGCCGCTACATTTTGATCTAGCGCTTTGGAATCTATCTTATCCAAAGTATCGTTAGCTGTATGATGAACATCAAAGTAACGCGTTCCATCTTGTCGAAAACTAAACGAGGGGAGCCCTGCATTTATCATTGGATACAAATCAGGTCCAGATACAGCGATATCTTTGCCTCCTTGAACAATGCCCAAGGGATTAAGCAAAGTACCCATTAAATCAATTACTGGCTGCCCTTCATCCGAGACTTTCGATGTGATCTGCCAAATTAACCCTGCACCAAAATCACTCTCGCTGGCCAACATATGGTTTCGAAGCTCAGTTCTATGTCTTTCTAAATAGGCTTTACCCCCATGAATACCCTGCTCCTCGGCACCCCACAACACCAAGCGAATGGTTCTGCGCGGACGCTTTCCTGCATCCAAGATTAATTTAGCTGCGGCCATGGTGATGCCAACGCCTGCTCCATCATCTATTGCCCCTGTCCCCAGATCCCAACTATCGAGGTGCGCACCAATGACAACCAGTTCCCATGGTGATTCGCGTCCCTGAATTTCGGCAATTACATTTCCACTCTCGGCTGCTTCCCTCGTGTGCGACATCAAAACCAAGCGCATTCGCATCGGAATTTTCTTCTCCCAAAGCCTCTCAATTTGATCAGCATCGGGATTTGAGAGAGCGCCAGCTGGTATTTTTCTTACTCCTTCAACATAGTTCAATTGTCCGGTATTGGGGCTTCGATGATAATCCGTGCCAATAGAACGGATAACTATTCCAATAGCTCCCTTAGCTGCTGCAACACTTGCTCCTAGACGCCTAAGAGGAACAAAAGCACCATATGAAGAACCATCCTGAGTAGGTCTCATCGCGTGTCCAACATAGACTATTTTCCCTAATAAACTGTCATCTGCGACGGACTCTAAGTCTGCTAAAGATTGAAAAACGACCAACTCTGCTTCTAGACCAACCTCTGAAGTCGAAACAGATCCACCGAGCGCTGTAACTGCCAGGCCTTGCTCAGAAGGTTTTGTCAACACCGCGGATTCAGGCCCTCGGACCCAAGCCTTAATCTTAAAAGGCTCCATGACGACGGAATCAAAACCCATTTCCGAAAGATGTCTCACCGCCCATTCTCTTGCTCTGGCTTCAGCGCCGGTACCCGCAAGCCTAGGACCGATCTCTGTTGTTAATGATTCAACTAGAGCAAATGCATCACTTTTCTTTAAAGCCTGATCGCGAAGCGATATTGCATGCTCAACACTCTTTTTCTCAAGTCCAGGCGGAAAAAGTTCTACCTCAGATCGACTAACCTCTGAATAGAAACTCGAGAGAATAAAACCAACATATGAAAGAAAAATTGGTAGAATGCAGGCACTGAAACAATTGTTTCTATCGATAAACATCTACGAAACCTCAAATTAATATCTAGTTCGCTTTATAATGCGTATACATAAGACATTCCAGAGATATATTTGATGAAAAAACTATTTGCTAAAATTAGCCAAATTCTGGCTACGCTAAGAAAATGGACTGTTAACTTGCTTACTATATTAGTCCTGCTTTACGTCGTTGTCGGAGTCGGTGCTCTAGTAAGTCAAATGCCAGAACCTGTAGATCCTACGGGCAAGGTCTTAATTCTTGATCCTGCCGGGATTATAGTGGATCAAGAGGTATATCCTGAAGATTTCAGTTTTCCTTTCTCCTTACCTGAAGAAGAACAAATTCAAACCAGAGATCTACTGGAAGTAATAAACCACGCTGCAAAAGACAATAGACTCTCTGGAATTTTAATTGATTTTAGCAATGCATCATTTGCAGGCATCAGTACGGCTATAACTATTTCTGAACAGATCGCAACTTTGAAAAACTCAGGAAAACCAATCATTGCCTACAGTGAAGTCTTGAGCACCGGCTCTTATTTAATGGCTATGCATGCACAAGAAATATTTGTCCATCCGTCTGGTGCCGTCGCTATTAATGGTTTGGGGGGATACCGCGACTACAATAAGGAACTTCTTGAGAAATTACGCATTACGATCCACAACTATAGTCAAGGAAACTATAAGTCCGCGGTTGAAGGCTATACTCGAAGCAATATGTCCGACCCTGATCGAGAGCAAACCGAAGAAATCATCAATCCCATATGGAATGATATAAAGACGAGAGTCGCTTCGGCCAGAAAAATTGATTCGTCTATTCTGCAGTTATTTATAGATGATTATTCAGTTCCAATGGTAGAGGAAGCAGATTATAACGCTCTATCCTTTGCAATTGATAAAGGTTTAATTGATGGGATAAAAACATACCCGCAGCTTCGTAGCTTTATGATAGATAAATTTGGCTCATTATCTTCCGAAGATGAGATTCGTGAGACCTACCCTCACATAAGCTGGCAAACATATTCCAAGCAAATACCAACGGATGATAAACCGATTAAAGATGCGATCGCTGTCGTATTCGTCCAAGGCGGAATCATGCCTGGACCCGCAGGTCCAGGAATCGCGGGCGCAGAAGATATTGCACCCTTGATCCGAGCTGCATATGAGAAAGATTCCACAAGAGCATTGGTTGTGAGAGTGAATAGTCCTGGTGGATCTATAATCGGAAGTGATCTAATTCGCGACGAAATAGAGGCTGCACGGTACAAAGGCCTACCCGTCATAGTTTCGATGGGCGATGTGGCCGCATCTGGCGGCGTATGGGTTTCTACGCCTGCCAATACAATTTTTGCTGAGCCTCATACTATAACGGGTTCTATTGGAGTAGCTGTCACAATTCCAACACTGGAAAATGTCTTCGACTGGGCCGGCATCAACTTCGATGGAGTTCAAACTGGTGAACATGCTGGATGGAGTCCAGCGCTGCCAATGAACGAAAAACTTGACTCTATGTTTAGTAGATGGGCTAGTGGAGCCTACCAACACTTCGTATCGTTAGTGGCAAAAAGTCGTGAAAGAGATATCGATTATATTAAATCAATTGCTGGTGGACGGGTTTGGCTAGCGCCTAAAGCACTTGAGATTGGTCTTATAGACAATATAGGCGGCATTACTGAAGCCATTGATTTTGCTGCCGAAATGGCTCAGCTGGAGGATTACAGTGTAGATTACGTTGTACCCGAAGTATCCCCTATCATCGCAATCTTAGAACAGCTACCTATAAATATTATCAGATATGAAAATAGTTTTTGGAGCAGTTTCGCAAAACGGTTCGAGGCTGCTATGAGCGATTTGAATAGCATTAGCTCGCCAAAAGCCACCGTAACATGTTCGCAATGCGTTATTGAGATACTCTAACTTTATCGATTTCTAAGGACTTAAAACTTGCATCGAATTTTAATCATCTCTACTCACAATGTATGTATTAAGACTAAGATTCTAATCTATTACCAGACAAATGCCGATGATCGAAAATAGCTCAACATTCGTAGTGGTAAATACCGCGAAACTGCTCTTTGAGAGTTAAAAGGAAAAATACTTATGAGAATCTTTGCTTTTATTGCTTTATTTATAGGTGTGAATACGTTTGCCTCGTGTCCTGAATGGCTAGATACAAGTATGCGCAAATTACATTCACAGGAAACAATAAATTTTTGCGAAGATTATTGGGGCAAACCTATGCTAATTGTGAATACAGCTAGCCATTGCGGCTTCACCAAACAGCTCAAGGGATTAGAAGAAATTCATAACAAGTATAAGGAGCAAGGCCTTGCTGTGATCGGATTTGCTAGTGACGATTTTTGGCAAGGTGCTGAGACTGAAGCTGAAGCTGCTGATATATGTTACGTCAATTATGGTGTTACTTTTACTATGCTTGCTCAGAGCTCGGTGCGAGGAAGAAATGCGAATAAAATCTTCACTAAATTGGCAGAGCAAGCGGGGAGTCCTTCCTGGAATTTTAATAAATATCTAGTAAAAAAAGATGGGGATGTTACTGCCAGATTTGGAAGTCGAACTGAGCCTGACAGCGCGAAGTTTACTAGCGCGATTGAATTACTATTGAGATAGAAACCCTCGCAAAGATTAGGACCATTCCGGCAATTTATACCTGGTCTTCAAAGAAGAACGTACTATTTTATCTGCACACCTATTTTGCCAAAATGCCGCTGTGATTCCTGAAGTTTGAAAGCATCGGCTAAATTTTCTAAATTAAATGTCTTATCCATCACAGGATTCAAATCGTTGGCTTCCACCGCTGCAATCATATCCTTTTGATCCTTCTTAGATCCGACCGTTATTCCTACAATACGTGCGTTCTTTTGAAATAATTCAGCCAGCGGCACATCGCCAGCAAATCCTGTTAAAACTCCAATCATACTAATTATCCCGCCAACAGAAACTGCTCGCACTGATTGAGCTATCGTTCCAGAACCACCCACTTCCACAACCAAGTTAGCTCCCTTCCCGCCTGTTAACTCATTAACAACATCTCCCCAATCTGAATGTTCACGGTAATTAATAACTTCATCAACACCCAAAGTTTTCAAACGATCCAGTTTTTCTTGAGAGGAAGAAGTTGCCACCACTTTGCAGCCCATCATCCTAGCAAATTGAATCGCAAAAATAGATACACCCCCTGTGCCTTGCGTTAGGACCCAATCACCAGGTCTCAGATGCGCTTCAACCATCATAGCTCTCCACGCTGTCAAACCAGCACAAGGCAATGTGGAAGCAGGCAGAAAATCTAAATTGCCAGGCATGGGTCCAAAAGCTGACGCCGACATGGTCACGATCTGTGAGGCAAATCCATCTACATTATCACCCGGAATCCCGCTCATTTTTTCCATACTTGCAGATCCATCCTCCCAATTTGGGAAAAAATAACCAAGAACCTTGTCACCTTTGCTAAAAGATTCTACACCTGCTCCAACTTCGGAGACGATTCCCGCACCATCGGACAATGGTATTCTTCCTTCATCAACGGGCAACAAACCAACCGCCACCAAATAATCGTGAAAATTAAGTGAACTCGCCTTAATTTCTACTTGAATCTCATTGATCCCGGGTTTTCTTGGATCAATATCCTCAAAAGAAAGCTTGTCGAGCCCTCCTGGTTTTTTTACTTTAATAGATTTCAAATCCTGCCCTCCTCCTATAGCCTTTCTTTTACATTTATAAGATATCCAAAACCAACAAGACTTGGTTTTAAGGTCGTTAAATAATTAGTGAGCCGATAAAGGAGCAATGGCTAATTAGAACTCCAAACGTTAACTTAGCACGAAGTTCAATATACCAACCACGAGAGTGTTGTTTTGAAGCTTCATACCGATAAATACAAAAATAGCTGACCATCAAAAATAAAGACGCTTCCAAAATATTAACTAACCAAGCGCTAATAACAGCTAAGACTGTAAAAATATTACTTACTATTAATCTCCAAGGTCTTGCGGATTCGGGCAGAGATTGCGCCGCACCCCACAAAGTCCCTGCCAAAAAACACAGTATACCAAGTGAGTATAATAGAAACCCATCGGTCGCTAGCTCAAGCAGCGAACTACTAAGAAACCAGCACCCGGAGGAAAGAATAAAAAATGGAATTAACCCAAGATAACCTAACCAATTAATAATATTCTTTGGGTTCAGCTCAGCAAGTAAATCTCTTTCTGACTTAAATATTCTGCTATTCAACTCAGTCACTTTTATTCTAGAGAGACATTCCATAAATGGTAGAACATCCCTAAATACAGTTAATAATATATCTAGCTAGACAAAAAAATCAGTATTTTCAGTTCCAAGCGAGGTAGAACCAAGATTTCGCCCAAAAGTAGTTGGATTATTTGCCACATGAGCTCGTGCAGTATGAATATCTAAAAATCTCTGCTGAATATCACTCCCATCGAATACAGAACTTCCTCCGGCAGAGGAGAATAATCTGTCCACCACCTCCATACTACGGTCGATAACCAATGAAGCTTGATAGCGATACTTAATCCTCTCCTCCAACGGCACGTCCTCACCAGCGTTCACCTGCGAAACCATCCGATCAAAATTGCGAAACATAATGGTCTCCATTTCATCTATATCGTTTATAGAGGCGGCCACCCTTTCCTGCGTACTCGTATCTCCAGAAAGTTTAGAAAGATCTCCACTCGCTTTTGCCAAAATCAGTTGCTTATAGAGTGATAGCGCTTCTTTGCACGCCCCTATGGCTGGGGTTGAAACAACTCTAACGAACCACTGTGCCCAGGGTATTCTATAAATCGGCGCGCTCTTTGCTGTAACTCCTGGGTTAGTAAGTAAAAATCCATCTTCCGCCTTATGGGTCATATAATCAGGAACGAAAACATCTTCCACCACAATATCATTAGATCCAGTACCCTGAAGCCCCATTGCATTCCATGTATCAACAATGGCGTAGTCTTCACTAGGCAACAAAAATGTCCTATAACCCTCACCTGGACATATACCTCCTAAAAACACCCACTCGCAGTGGTCAGATCCACTACTCCAGCCCCATCTTCCACTAAACCTAAATCCTCCATCGACGGCCTCTACTTTACCCATAGGGGCATAGGAAGAAGAAATTCGTGCATGAATATTTTCTGTCCAGACAGCTTCCTGTGCACGACGATCCATTAACGCTAATTGAAAAGGATGAACCGCAATAATCCCTCCGGCCCAAGCTGTCGACATACATGCTTCGGCTATGGCCATCTGAGTTCTGAAAAAATCCTGAGGATCTAGCTCATAGCCTTCCCATTCCTTCGGTTGCAATGCTAAAAAAAATCCCGCCTCTTTTAAAATATTGATATTTTCCTGTGGAACTTTTCTCTCTTCACGCGCCTGACTGGCATTCCTTCGGAACAAATCTAAATGATTCAAAATGTGATCATGCATTTTTTTTGCATTTAGTTTTTTTTCGTTTACTGCTGGATTGAGGGGAGCATTCATAGTTGAAGTCCTTTTTTTTCTTTTGACCAAAGACAACTGTAACCCAATTTCATTCTCTTCGCACATTCCTAATTGACTATGTTTAAATACGGGATCTAACCATATTAAACGAGATCCAGTGAAATCACCTATTTGAGTAATTACCAAGAGAAAAACTCGCATGGTAACTTAGATAAATAATCTAAACTAGAAAATAGCGAGCCATACAATAAGAGAAAAAAATGAGTGGCATAGACCAAATCAAACAGGATCCATTTAGCATTCCTCTATCAAAGATGAATGTGGCCAATCCATATTTGTTCCAATCTGATAAGCATTGGGACTGGTTCAAGCGCCTTAGAGACGAAGATCCTGTGCATTATTGTGCCGAAAGCGAATTTGGCCCTTATTGGTCAGTCACACGATATCATGACATCATGGAGGTCGACACAAACCATGATATATATTCATCTGAACCAGCCATTGTCATTAGCGACCCTGATGAAAATTTTTCTCTGCCAATGTTTATTGCAATGGACCGTCCAAAGCACGATGAACAGCGCGGCATTGTCTCGCCCGTGGTGGGCGCAGAAAAATTACGGTATTTCGAGCCCATAATAAGGGAGCGCACCTGTGAAGTTTTAGATAATCTCCCTCGAGAAAAATCGTTCGATTGGGTTGAAAATGTATCTATTGAACTAACCACTCGAATGCTAGCAACGTTGTTTGACTTCCCATTTGAAGATCGTAGAAAACTAACTCGCTGGTCGGATGTTGCTACAGCAGCACCCGGGCTAGGATTAATTGAAAGCGAGGAAGAGCGCCAAACGGAATTACTTGAATGTCTTCAGTACTTTACCCAACTGTGGAATGAGCGGGCCCGAAAAGTGCCTGCCAATGATTTTATATCGATGCTAGCTCATGGAGGGGCTACTAAAAATATGGCACCGATGGAATATTTGGGTAATTTAGTACTTCTTATTGTCGGTGGAAACGACACTACTAGAAGCACTATGACGGCCAGCGTATTGACATTAGACCAAAATAAAAATGAATTTGAAAAACTAAAAAACGATCTAACTCTTATTCCTAGCATGGTGTCAGAAACAATTCGCTGGCAAACACCTTTGGCTCATATGCGACGAATAGCTAAAACCGATACCGTCCTCAATGGAAAGCACATTAAGGCTGGTGACAAGGTCGTCATGTGGTATGTTTCTGGAAATCGAGATGAGCGATTCTTTAAAAATCCTGACAAATACTGTATCGATCGAGAAGACGTTAGAAAGCACCTGTCATTTGGTTTTGGAATTCATCGCTGCATGGGGAATCGATTAGCAGAAATGCAACTTCAAGTACTCTGGGAAGAAATTCTAAAACGTTTCGATCAAATTGAAGTTGTTGGAGAACCCTTGAGAACACCTTCCACTTTCGTCAAGGGCTACACCAATCTAGAAGTTAGACTTCATAAAAAGAGATAAAAGAGCAAAGCTACAAAAAACTTAGAGCATCGGGATTTCGGCTTGATCTATAGGCAACTCTGTCCTTCCAATACGAGAAGCACGTTCGGATAACGTTTTTTCAGCATCCTCCACATCTATCATAATGATAAACCGTTTTTCTCTAATACCGTCTAAGCAAAAGCGAGCGAGCTCATCCAGATCCTGGAACTCCAAAGTCATTCCAGCAGCTTCAGCTGCAACCTTAAAGTCGGCAACAGTAGGTACCGGGTCCGTCGGTTTTTCCCTAGCCAGATCGCTAGGACGATTTCGATGTGTCGTCCAAATGCCAGTATCAAGTAGACCACCAGATGGATAAAAAATGGCCGCCCCAAGGTTTGTTCCAGTACTTTGCAACTGCGCCGACAAGCACTCTGTAATACAAGAAACCGCCGCCTTACTTGATGCGTAAACTGACTGATAAGGCAATGGTGAGACACCTCCATCACCTGATGAAGTGTTTATAATAAAACCTTCTTCACCACCATCTATCATTCTAGGAACAAAGGTTTGAATGCCGTAGACAACTCCCATGACATTAACACTATGAACCCATAACCAATCATTGGGTGTTGTTTCCCATACGTTCGCAGAAGGTGCAGCAACTCCAGCATTATTGAAAAGCAGGTGACATACTCCATACTTCTCATAAACAAAATCAGCGAGCGATTTAACAGACGCCAAATCCGACACATCGGTGACTAAACCAGAAACTTCGCCCTTTCCACTGAATTCATCTAGCACCTTGTCCAGGGCCTCTTGTTCAACATCTCCAATCACTACCCGCGCACCTGCAGTCAGTAATTCTTTGACAAGCGACTTACCAATACCGCTTGCCCCACCGGTCACGACAGCCACCTTATTCGAAAAATCTTGCATTGCTAATAACTCCTAAAAATCAATCCGTAAAAATAAAATACAATAGAAACAACTACCACCTATTTATTCTTAATATTTCTTTTGCTATGAACCATAATCTATCTTGACCCCATGCCCAGGTAATCTCTTTCCCTTCCGCATTCAACAAACGAAAACTCGGCACGCCCCAAGAACCGAAACTATACATATCGAGGCGATTGGTTTCCAACTCATCTTCCCAGCCAGATTGGCCAAGTATACTCCGAGCATGATTCCAATCTAAATCAGCTCTTTGCAGGACATGTTTAATCCCACGAGTGGTCATAGTATTTACTCCCTCTCTAAACGCTGCGGAAAGGAAAGCACTAAAAAACTCCACATGCTTACTCTCTCGTTTAGCCCAAGGATAAAGAGAGTACGCTAGACGAACAGGCTCTCCTATTGGGTCCCAAAATGGTCCTAATTCATCCCCCAAAGCTCGCGCCTCCCGCGCCGCATCTGCAAAAATATAAAGACCTTTCTGTCTCGTCAGTGACACGCCCCGCATCACCATAGGCAAAACAGGTTTTAGCTCTAAGGTTAGTCCGCTCGCTCTTGCAAATTCAACAACATGGTCAAAAATTAGCGCAGTATAAGGACTTCTCAGGGAGGCATAAAATTCGAGCGTACAACCAGCACCCGAATTAGTCTTAACCTCTATCGCAGGACGAGCAAACAAAGGAGTATTTGAAATGCTTTTATCTAATCCTAATTTTCTCCAGCGGTCCTCGAGCAAATAGAGTCTATCGACTCCCCAGTACCACTCATCTCCATAAAAAAACATTGCACCCGAATAATGGGATAATTCAGACAACCGAGAGTTTCCTTCAGACAGTTTTTCCTCAGTATCTGAATCACTAGCTAAAGAAAATTCAGTTGCTATTTCCTTTAGATTACCTTTAGTCAGTGCAGAACTAACAAGCGGTCCATCAGAAGCAAAGCTGATACTGGCGGTCAAGATCTTGTTAGCGAGCCATATCGATTCTTTATTTATTTCTGCTCCACTCTCACTAGTCTCCAATCCATAGTGCGGAGCAACCCTTCCTGCATCTATAGTCGCCAAATTCTTTAACAAACTAGGCTCTGGAAGATTTTTATTAGTGGGACCAGAAACAAGATGATTGATTAAATCAATATTGTAACGTTCCAACAGAGGCTGGAGAGTCTGCACCGCCAACCAACTATAGGGATCATCGACTTGATGAAAGTACTCAAGCACATGCGGTTCGTCAGCTAAAATTCTATTTCGCTCAGCCTTTTCATGAAGCCGAATTTGTGATGTCCTTTTAGCCACACGGCTCATTAACTTAGAAGTGAGCCATCGCCTAAACTTGGAAGGGTTCATTGTCGCAGCACCCTTTTGCTCACTAAATTTTTGCTTCAACAAATTGTCTCGATTGGATTGACATGGGTTTACAAATCATCTCGATATCCTTAAATTTAAACATCAATCTACCTTAGGTATTTTTATGAAAAAGTTATTCCTCATGGGAAGTATTTTTTTATTTGTGGTGATTTTATACCAGCAACGGGCTCCATTGTCCGTCGAAATAATGAAGCGTGCGCTTGATGCACAGTTCTCGTCTTTGAGTCTAATAGACTTACCTGATGGCTTGAGCGCCGTTCTATGCGGAGCAGGTAGCCCAATGCCTAGCAAAAATCGATCTGGTCCGTGTATAGCAGTCATTGCAGGAGAGACTCTGTTTATCGTCGATGCAGGAGATGGCGTTGGTAATTTAAATGGCCTTGGATTACCGGCAGGGGATATTGATACTGTTTTCCTCACTCACTTTCATTCGGACCATATAGATGGACTAGGACAATTAGCCATGAACCGCTGGGTTGCCGGAAACAACAGCAAACCCTTGCCTGTGTTAGGTCCATTGGGTACCAAGATCGTAGTGGAAGGATTTAACCAAGCGTACTCCCAAGACGCTCAGTATAGGAATGCTCATCATGGTGATTCAGTGGCAATGCTCTCTGGAGCAGGAATGATAGCAAGTGAATTTGAGGTGCCTGGAATAAAATCAGAGATTCTAGTTTATGAGAAAAATGAAATTTCGGTGATTGCTTTTTCAGTGGATCATTTCCCCGTCTCTCCAGCCGTAGGTTACAAATTCAAGTATAAAGACAGAGAAATCGTTATCAGCGGTGACACTAAGAAGTCGCAAAATGTCGCATACTTTTCTAAAAACGCTGATCTTTTAATCCATGAGGCATTAAACAGCGTACTGGTCAATATCGTGGAAGATATTGCATTAAAAAATAACAGGAAGATTCTGGCTAAAATCGCTTATGATATTCCAGACTACCATACCACACCCATTGAAGTAGCGGAGACAGCTAGAGATTCAAACGTTAAACATTTGCTTTTCTATCATGTGGTACCACCTACCCCGATTTTTGGTCTAGAAGCAGCCTGGCTAAAGGGTGTAGAGGAGATTTTCCCCAATTTTACGCTAGGAACAGATGGAACCACTATATCGTTACCAGCTAATAGCGATGAGGTTATTGTAAATTGAAGCTCACAGATTGTCATAACTTTGCAGATTTTAGAAAACTCGCTCAGCAGAGACTTCCTTCTCCGATTTTTCATTATATTGATGGAGCTGCCGACGACGAGGAGACATATATTAGAAATACCGAGGCTTACAACGATGTCGATCTCGTTCCAAACGTGCTTTCTGGGGTGGAACACATAGATCTATCTACTGAGATATTCGGAAAGAGATTGGAGATGCCTCTATATTGCGCCCCAACAGCACTTCAGAGACTTTTTCATTTTGAGGGAGAAAGAGCAGTTGCAAAGGCTGCGGCCAAATACGGCACCATGTTCGGGGTATCAGCGCTAGCTACCGTGAGCGCTGAAGAAATATCAAAGCTAACTAACTCTCCCAAGATGTTTCAATTTTACTTTCACAAAGATCGTGGTTTAAATCAGCACTGCCTCGATCTGGCAAAGGAAGCAAATTTTGATGTGCTTGCTTTAACAGTAGACACAATCATTGGTGGAAATAGGGAGAGAGATCTTCGCACTGGTTTTACCTCTCCACCTCGTCTCACATTGGATAGCTTGTTTAGTTTTGCTGCCAAACCCGCATGGGCGTTAAACTATTTAACTAAACCGAAATTTGAACTACCACATATACAGGATTACGTATCAGAAGGAACCAATATGGCAGTTTCTATTGGGTCTTATTTCAGCACAATGTTAGATCAATCAATGAACTGGAGCGATGCAGAAAAGCTGTGCTCCGATTGGGGTGGGCACTTCGCCCTCAAAGGTGTAATGAGTGTTGAAGATGCTAAGCGCGCAATCGACATTGGATGCACCGGCGTCATAGTATCAAATCATGGCGGTCGTCAACTAGACGGATGCCGAGCACCATTTGATCAACTAGCAGAAATTGTCGATGCGGTAGGAGATAAGATCGATGTCATTTGTGAAGGAGGTATCCAGAGAGGCTCGCATGTGCTTAAGGCGTTGTCCATCGGCGCTAAGGCTTGCTCGGGTGGAAGGATGTATCTCTTCGCTCTGGCAGCAGCTGGACAGGTCGGAGTTGAACGAGCGCTTGAAATTTACAAGACCGAAATTGAGAGAAACATGAAACTTATGGGTTGTAAAAAAATCTCTGATCTGAACCGTTCAAATCTTCGATATCGCGGATTTAATAACATGTAAGCATGGGCAACCACTTCCAGTCATCGCGCTACTGCAACAATTCCTAACCTAACTTAAAAGCGTATAATAAATAGAAAGTGTAATGAAACTCTTCTTTTCTAGCCGAAGATATATTAATCATGCCTATACAAGTTCAGAACCCTTTTATTAGAGAAATAGCTTCTATAGTAGGACCACGCCAAGTGCTAACAAACGATAGAGATACTAAATTTTATCGAACTGGCACAAGAGTCGGAGGTGGTGCAGCTACTGCTGTAATATTACCCAACACTCTTATGCAGTTGTGGAAAACTCTGGAAGTGTGCGTAGCGCATGACAAAATCATTATCATGCAAGCCGCCAATACTGGTATAACTGGTGGATCAACTCCCAACGGTGATAACTATGATCGTGATTTAGTTATCATAAATACCTTAAAAATAGATCGACTGATTCTACTTGATAACGGCATTCAGGTTATTGCCTTTGCAGGATGCACTCTATACCAATTGGAGAAAGAGCTGGATCCATTAAATCGAGGACCGCATTCCGTAATCGGTTCATCCTGTATTGGCGCTTCTATAATTGGCGGGGTCTGTAATAATTCTGGAGGGAATTTGGTAAATAGAGGTCCCGCATATACTGAGCTTTCTCTTTATGCACAATTGACCAATGATAATCGCCTTGAATTAGTCAATCACCTTGAAATTGATCTTGGCGAAACGCCTGAGGAGATTATTGCGAACCTTCAAGATGTTAATTTTGCCACTAGGAATTTACCTGTTTCCACCAAGCTTGCCTCCGATAGTAAGTACAAGAATCGAGTACGAAATATCGAATCAGATACCCCGTCAAGATTTAACGCTGATAAACGCCGTCTCTATGAGTCAAGTGGCTGCGCAGGAAAACTAGCGGTATTTGCGGTCCGATTAGATACCTTTGAAAAATCAAAGAAGGAGCGAGTCTTCTACATTGGTACTAATAACCCAGACCAATTAACCATGCTACGCAAGAAAATACTTTCTAATTTCTCAAGATTACCAGACATGGGTGAATACATGCATCGTAGCTATTTCGATGCCTCTGACAAATACTGTAAAGATACTTTCCTTTTTATCAAATATTTTGGCACATCGTTTTTACCCAAATTGTTTAACTTAAAGGCTAAAATCGATGGGTTACTGTGCAGACTCCCGTTTATTCCTGATAATGTCAGTGACAAAATACTTCAGGCCTGTGCGAAACTTTGGCCTAACCACGTTCCAAAACGTCTGAGAGATTATCGAGATCGATTCGAGCATCACCTGATGATAGTAGCCAGCGATTCGGTAATCGAGGAAACTGAAACCTTGTTAAAAACGCATTTTAAAGATCCAGCTTTTGGTGAATATTTTAAGTGCAATATTTCCGAGGGGGAAGCCGCCAAGCTACACAGATTCGTAGCAGGAGGAGCACTAGCCCGCTATAAGATTATGAATGCTGATCAGTCAGGTGGACTGTTACCCTTGGATATCGCCTTACCTCGAAATTGTGATAATTGGCATGACATACTTCCAAAAGAAATATTAGACCAATTAATAGCATCGTTCCGATTGAGTCACTTTTTTTGCATGGTCGTCCACTGGGATTTTGTCCTAAAAAAAGGAGTCAACGAAATAGAAATTAAAAACCGTATTCTTAAAATACTGGATGAGCATGGGGCTAAATACCCGGCAGAACATAATGTAGGCCATCTTTATGAAGCCGAAGTCGATCTTGCTAATTTTTACCGTGAACTGGATCCGACTAATTCATTTAATCCTGGAATAGGAAAAACATCCATGAAGAAACATTACATTTGACCTCTGTGAAAACTTCCACACATTAGACCGGGAACTAAATAATTGATTCAGGAGTCTGATTAGAATTATTTAAGAAATTACGTTTGGTTGGCTGCAGCAGGTAGTTTGGATAGAATGCAGAAACGATAAATTTTCTGCCAGAAAGAAAATACAAATCAATTTTTGAAACGGAGAACACGTGGCTAGTTCGGACCTCAAGGAACTTGAAAAATGGCTGAAAAGCCAAATTGTTGGACAAGCATCACTTGTTCAAAGACTGATAATAGCATTGCTCGCCGACGGGCATCTCCTTGTTGAAGGTGCTCCTGGTTTAGCGAAAACACGTGCAATAAAATCTCTCGCTGAAGGAATAGAAGCTGATTTCCATCGTATACAATTCACTCCTGACTTATTGCCAGGAGACATTACTGGCACTGAAATATATCGACCTCAAGATGGTAGCTTTACTTTTCAGCAAGGTCCTGTATTCAATAATCTAGTATTAGCTGACGAGGTAAATCGAGCTCCAGCAAAAGTGCAATCCGCTTTGTTAGAGGCCATGGGGGAGAGACAAATATCTATTGGCAGTAAAACCTATCCACTACCAAAGCTTTTTTTAGTAATGGCAACACAGAATCCAATAGAACAGGAAGGCACCTATCCCCTGCCAGAAGCGCAACTCGATCGATTCCTACTGCATCACACAGTGAACTACCCAGACTCTTCAGCAGAAAAAGATATCCTACGCCTGAATAGAGCCGAATCTGTCGACGAACCAAATGCACCAGCCAAAAAGATTTCCGCTGAAAGTATTTTTACGGCGAGAAAAGAAATCATGGCAATACATATGAACGAAAATGTAGAAGAATATCTAATTCAACTAGTCTTAGCTTCTCGTAACCCAGGCAACTATTCTAATGATTTGAAAGAGTGGATAGATTTTGGCGCTAGTCCACGTGCTACGATAGCACTCGATCGATGCGCAAGGTCTCTTGCATGGCTTGAAGATGTCGACTACGTAAGTCCAGATCATATTCAAGCGGTAGCCGCTGATGTTTTGAGACACAGATTAATCTTGAGCTTCGAAGCAGAAGCTAATGGCGTTTCAACAGACCAAGTCATCAGCGAACTACTCTCGCTTGTCCCCATCGGATAGACTCTTGCTATGGCTTTGGTTGACCAAACGCAAGGGACTGAGGGAGTATTCGTTACTCTTGCAGATCTCATTACACTTAGATTCGCTGCAAAAAAGCTTCACCTAACAAACCGAAGCCGCGCGTTAAACTCGCTAGCAGGACCAAACAAGAGTAATTTCAGAGGTAGAGGAATTGATTTTGAGGAGGTCCGTCGATACGAGCCTGGAGACGACATTCGCACTATTGACTGGCGAGTAACTGCTCGATCTGGAAACCCTTATACTAAACTCTTTCGCGAAGAACGTGAACGGCCCGTTTTAATCTTCGTGGATCAATGTAGCGGAATGTACTTCGGATCTTCCACTCGATTCAAATCTGTTTTAGCTGCCAAAATCGCGGCCACGCTAGCTTGGGCGGCACTTGATCAAGGGGAACGCGTAGGTGGTTTCGTTTTTAATCAAAAGGGCCATAAGGACATAAGACCTCGACGGAGCAAGCGTTCCGTACTTATGTTGCTCTCTGAGATTGTTCGCTATAACAATGCTCTGCCGGTAAGTACTGAAGACCTCAAATGGTCTCTGGGTGACGCTTTGCTAAACCTGAGACGAATCGCACGACCAGGGACTAGTATATTTTTAATCAGCGACTTTCTCGGATCCAGTTCCGACTACTCTAAAGAGAATCTCTTTAAGTTAAGTCAGCATAATGAAGTTACGGCAATCCTGTGCACTGATCCACTAGAGCACGTATTGCCGATCGCGGGTCGCTACGCGGTAACCGATGGCTCAAGCAGTAGCGATTTAGAAACGGGCAATGAAGTAGTTCGCCTAGCATATGAAAAATCTGCAACTGATAGAATTGAAAAACTAGATAAAACCATGTCGAAACTCGGCATACCCTTGCTGAAGGCCACCACCAATAAGTCGGAACTGAAATTGCTGCAGTCTTTTTACGGTAAGCAAAAAAAATGAATTCTCTGGATGCACTTTCACAATTAAATCCACTTAGAGAACCATCAGCCATTAGCTGGTGGCCACCTGCAATAGGCTGGTGGGTGATTTTCTGCCTGGTTATCATTTTGATGTCTATACTCTTGTTCGCGTTATTCAGGAGGTATAAAAAGCAAAGTTATCGAAGACATGCAATTTTTGCCCTAGACAAGCTGTTACTTGAATCTTCAAGTCAAGCAGAGTACGACCCTTTCCCGTCAAAAGTTAACGTTCTATTAAAAACAGTTGCACTAAAAGCCTATGATAAAAAGGAAATTGCAACACTTTACGGCACAAACTGGCTTAACTTCCTAAAATTAGCACCTGGTTGCGAAAATTCCCAAGTTTCCAATTTTGTACTGGAGCTTTACCAACCAGAGGAATCTTCCTTTACGCGAAACGAGATATATTCCTTCGCAAGAACTTGGATAAAAATGCATAAGTGAATATTGTGATTGAATGGATCTGGCCATATATGTTTTTGCTCTTACCCATTCCGTGGTTGATATCACGTTTTTCTCCAAAACACGAATCCGATAGCACTGCTATTAGAGCCCCATTCTTCAATGAATGGAAAAGCCTGAATAGTCTCTACCCATCCAAAACGAGAAGCAGTCAATGGCGCTCAATAATACTTTTATGGCTGGCATGGATATGTCTAGTTATAGCATCAGCAAGACCTACTTGGATTGGAGAACCAATAGAATTACCAAACAATGGTCGTGATCTCATGTTAGCAGTAGATATTTCCGGCAGCATGAATACCGAAGATATGCCGCTAAACAATGGAATCACTCGCAGAGTAGATGCTGTAAAGAAACTAGGTGCTGAATTTATAAGCCGTCGCTCAGGAGATCGTCTGGGCTTAATCCTATTTGGTAGTCGAGCCTACTTGCAGTCTCCCTTGAGCTTTGATGTTTCTACGGTAAGTCGCTTTCTAAGCGAAGCTCAAATAGGTTTTGCTGGCCAGGAAACCGCTATAGGAGATGCTATAGGACTGGCAGTAAAGCGCCTGAAAGAAAGACCTGTCGCAAGCCGTATACTTATCCTTTTAACTGACGGAAGAGACACGGCCAGCAGCGTCAAGCCTCTTGAAGCTGCTCAGCTGGCAGCAGAATTAGGGATACGAATACATACAATTGGCATTGGCGCAGATAAACTAACTCTACCTGGTTTATTTGGTTCTAGCTTTGGCAGTCGTCAAATTAATCCTTCAATGGAATTAGATGAAAAAACTTTGGAGACTATCGCGAGACAAACCGGGGGGCGCTACTTTAGAGCGAGAGATCCTCAACAATTATCCCAGATCTATCTACTTTTAGATGAGCTAGAGCCGATTGAGCAAGCCTCATCGATTTACAGGCCGCGTCAATCTCTAGGACATCTTTTCCTTGCTATGACTATGATATTCAGTTTTTTCCTAGTTCTATTTAAAATGAAGCCGGTCATATTGAGCAGTCGAAAAAGAGCTTTTAGCAAGGTGACTTCAAGTTGACAGAAATATTACAAAATCTGCATTTTATTCGACCCCAATGTCTCTGGTTTTTAGTTCCAGCCTTATTGATTGCGCTATTGTTATTTAGAAAAAGTTCACAATCTGGGAATTGGAAATCAGTCATTTCTCCCGAACTGCTTCCGCACCTACTAATATCTCCAAAAGGCGAGACGAAGAAAAAATATTCAGTTCCTGTGCTTTTGATGATCTGGATACTTACGAGTTTAGCCATGGCCGGCCCTACCTGGAAAAAACTTCCTCAACCTGTTCTTCAGAAAGACGATGCTGTCGTGATTCTTTTAGATCTCAGCGCATCCATGCTTGCTTCAGATATCGCACCCTCACGAGCTGAACGCGCCAAACAAAAACTCCTAGATCTATTATCCTTGAGAAAAGAAGGGGTAACGGCATTGGTGGCGTATGCGGGAGATGCTCATGTGGTCACTCCATTAACCGACGACACTGATACCATCGCCAACCTACTACCTGCACTGTCACCTACCATCATGCCTCTTCAAGGTTCAGCTACCGCATCAGCAATAGCTATGGCGCAGGAACTCCTTACAGCAGTAACTAGCACATCTGGAAAAGTTTTATTACTTAGTGATGGAATTAGCGAGCGAGAACTTCAAGCGTCTCTAAAATTACTATCTGATAGATCTGTAACTATAAGCATCCTTGGGGTTGGAACTAGTGACGGAGCCCCTATCCCTCTTCCTGCTGGCGGTTTCTTGAAAGATCAGTCTGGTGCAATCGTTATTCCTCGACTTGTTTCGAGAAATATGGAGAAACTTGCAAACGCAAGCGGAGGACAATACTCATCTCTAACTCTCGACGACTCAGATGTCTTGAAGATATCAAAATCAGATTTGTTGCAAAATGATTCTGTTCTAGCCCTGGATAGACGCGCAGATACATGGGAAGATCAAGGCTATTGGCTCATCTTACTAATATTACCTTTCGCATTAATGAGCTTTAGGCGTGGGCTCCTAATATTTTTTCCTTTCTTTTTTCTTTTCAACCCTGAAACATCAATGGCAAGCGCATTTAACAATCTATGGTTGACTCCAGATCAACACGCGACGAAGGTGCTTAGAGAAGATGGTCCTGCCAAAGCTGCACAACTCTTTGAAAATAAGGATTGGGCTGGTACCGCGTCCTATCATGCAGAAGAATATACTAATGCGGCTAAATTTTTCTCTGATAATGACACTGCCGATAGTTGGTATAACCGTGGTAACGCTCTTGCCAAAAGTGGCAATTATTCAGAAGCGATAGAAGCTTATGAAAAATCACTACAGATCGAACCAGGAGCAACTGATGCATTGGAAAATATAGAACTTCTTAAAGAATTACAACAACAAGAAAAAGATAATAAAGAAAATCAGCAAGGCGATCAAAATAACAATCAAACTACCAATAACTCAGAGGCGAATAATACTCAACAGAATAAAAACAACCCCGAAACCAGCAACCCTACTCAGGATTCGAAACCGACTGATCCTCAAAAAAATAGCCCTACTGATACAAAAGATTCTGTAAAGGACGATAAAAATAAGACTCAGGACAAGAAAGAAACTCCCGAGACCGAACAATCTAACTCACATTCTGAACAACCGAGCCAAACCAACCATCAAAGAAACCTTGAACAACAAAAAAGCGAACAAGAGAAAGATCAATCTACAGAACAGTGGTTAAGAAGAATTCCAGATGACCCTTCAGGATTATTGAGGGAAAAATTTCGCTATGAAAGCATGAAGCGTCAACGAAATAGAGAACCGGGTGAATTAAATGAAAAATGGTAATTTATTATTGTGCTTAACTTTATCTCTTTACTTCTGGACATCGCAATTTGCTTTCGCAGAGCTAGTAGCGGAAGTCGATAGGGACAGGATCTCCATGGGTGACACCATGCGACTCTCTATCACTGCCACTGATGGTGAAGATGTCGACGGAATAAATCTCCGACCTCTGCTCGAAAATTTCGATATCTTACAGCGAAGTACGTCCTCAAATACGAAAATCATAAATGGTATTGCAGATAGAACGAAACAGTTGAATCTTGATCTTACTCCAAAGCGGAAAGGAACTCTTAGTGTCCCGGCATTACGAAGCGGCAACAGATCAACAAATTTAATTCTTGTGTCAGTCAGCGCGGCAGCAAAATCACCTACTGGAAATGAAACTTTTGTTTTTGAAGCTGAAGTGGATAAAAGAGAAGCGTATGTCCACGGCCAGGTGATCGCCACATTTCGAGTTCAGAATGCTATTCCACTGGGTGATATGAGCATCTCAAATCTATCAATCGAAGATGCGTTTTATGATCTTCTTGAGCAACGTAAATTTCAACGGATCATTAACAATCGCACTTGGGAAGTTCACGAGGTTAGATACGCAATCTTTCCAGAGAAGAGCGGATTACTCAAAATTCCTGCGATAACGCTCTCTGCGAGAGAAAGTCTTCCCAGAAGAAACATGTTTGATTTGGGGCGCAATGGTCGTCTACTGCGACGAACGAGCGACAGCATTTCTATTAAAGTATTGCCGCGGCCCCCTGCTTTTTCCGCCGACACGTGGTTACCAGCTCGCAAGTTATCGATAGAAGAAAACTGGTCTGCTCCGCCAAATCAAATTAAGGCCGGAGAATCTGTGACCCGCACAATTACTCTACGAGGGGACGGACTTCAGGGTGCTCAACTTCCACCAATTTCCCCACCGATTATTAACGGTCTTAAGTTTTATCCAGACCAACCAAAAATCAATGATACTGAGAATCAGCATGGTCGCGTCGGTGAACGTATTGAAAATATAGCTCTGGTACCAACTCGAGAAGGAAATTGGAAAATTCCCGAAATAAGCGTGCCTTGGTGGGATACGGAGCGCAAGATTTTGCAATACGCAGTACTACCTGCTCGTGAAATAAATGTTACGGGATCTATTATTTCAACAGAAACAGGAACTTCGACCAGCTCAACATCTCCCATCTCATTAAACGAAAATACTGCATCTGCTTTCAATACGACTAACGAAAACTATGCGTGGAAGATAATCGCTACTATTTCCGCCATAGGATGGTTACTGACTTTGATTATGTTGTACATCACACGTAATCAAGGAACACGAGCACCAATCAAGTCCAGTAATGATGAGAATGAATCTAAGTGTTATAAAATCCTTGTGAAAGCTTGCAACTCAAACGATGCTTCTGCGGCAAGGAAATCATTTCTCAGTTGGGCCGTCGCTCGAGACAACACTACCTCGATTAACTCGATCTCAGATGCAAAAAAATACTTTAATGATTTAGAGTTGGATCTTGCATTGTCAGATCTGGAAGAAAAAAACTATGGAGATCAGACCTCCCCTTGGATCGGTACTGAATTAAGTTCAACCGTAAAGCGACTGCGTAAAGATGCTAAAGTGAGTAATGAGGAAAGTGTAAATTTAGCTTTATACCAATGACCTAGCCGTTAATTATATGACTTCTATCTTTTCTAAAATTGTCAATTTAGATGAATAGTGAGACAACAATGACGAAAAAAATCCTACTAACACTGATTGCTCTAACAACAGGAATCACAGGATGTGATTCGAGCATCGATAATACTATGGATAAATCGCATGGCATGTCCGAGGAAAGACTAAAACAAATCAAGCCCTACCTGAAAAAATATATCGATGAAGAAAAGCTGCCTGGAATGGTAACTGCCGTAGCCAGGCGTGGAAAAATAGTACACTTCGAATCTTTCGGATATTCTAATTATGAAAAGCGAAAACCACTAGAAAAGGATGCATTATTTCGAATCTATTCTATGACAAAACCAGTTACCGGCGTAGCATTAATGATAATGCTCGAAGAAGGGAAACTTAGGCTCGAAGACCCTGTTAGCAACTATATCCCAGAATTCGAAGACATTCGCGTACTTAGTAGCTCCAAAGAAAAGTCAAACTTGCTGCAGTCGGCTCGCAGGCCAGTAACAATCCGCGATCTGGCGACCCATACTTCAGGTATTGCATATACGTTTTCCGCTAACAACGAAATTCGAAAAATATATAACCGTCATGGTCTCTCTCCTTACTATTTTGTAGATAACCTGAATTCCTATAGTAAAGGAGAATCACTACTTACTGCAGGAAGTAAGGGATTTGACGACATATGCTCATTTTCTGAAAAGCTGGCATCTCAAGCACCCCTTATGCATCAACCTGGTGATCGATATACTTATGGAATGGGCATTGACGTCCTGGGATGTGTTATCGCGAGAGTTTCGGGTTTGAGCTTTGCTGAATTTTTAAAGAGGCGCATATTTGATCCACTAAATATGAACGATACTTTCTTTCAAGTTCCCAAGGAAAAAGCACATCGCTTCACAAATCTCTATGCAAATCCGCAGGGATTAAAAAGCTATTTCCCAGAGTTTGATGCGGAATCTTTGCAAGAGAGCCCACACTTAGTGCTAGTGGATGATGCTTCTACGAGCCCTTTCCTCTCAGCGACTACGGTTTTTGACGGTGGTTCCGGGCTAGTTTCTTCAGCACTGGATTACTTGACTTTCATACAAATGCTAGAGAACGATGGTGTGGGGAACGGCGTACGTATATTAGGACGCAAATCAATCGAACTAATGTCAAATAATCATCTATCAATTGAAACCAGAAATAACTCAGAATATACGGGGACCGGATCGTCATTCCCTGCCGGCATTGGGATCGGACTCACGGTAGGAGTAACTCTCGACCCTGCCCTAGCAGGTCGGTATGGGACACAAGGTCAATATTTTTGGGGCGGTGCCGCTGCGACCGATTTTTGGATCGATCCTGAAGAAGACCTAGTTGCTGTTCTAATGACTCAGGTACTTGGTAGCCCCTGGCCGGCTACCCAAGACTTTGAAGCCTTAGTTTATGCTGCTATTAATGACTAATTGTCTCCAATAAGCTTTATATTCGATTGAAGAGAAGATAACTCGAACTATCTGTGAAAAAAAATACCGGTTAAGGTTTTTCAAAATGAACTTTATTGAAATTCATCAAAAAGATTATTTCGCTTGCGTAAATACCATAGAAAAAAGGATGTTAAGAGCTCTTCGCGACCATCCTGTAAATTTTATTTAATTATTCTCAATTACCTTTAAGTCCTAGTTGATAAACTTCATCTATCTATCAATTTCAAGTCTTTGGTTCAGCTCCTTCAACGGAACGTTGTCATTTTCAAAT
>CAJXCR010000015.1 GCA_913051825.1 uncultured Halieaceae bacterium | reverse complement strand
CTCCAAAATGGATCCATAACCAGACTTGAAATCCGGGTAAAGTAATTTATAACCACTGGTGAGGAGCAGACCATTATCGCAGCGTTTATTTCCCCCTCTTGTTGGTAATACATCTACTTTCTTCCTATCGTCCTCACTCAGCCCAAGTTTCTCTGATAACCATAATTCTGTCTCCATTCTAGATGCGGGATAACTATCAGAGACGATGTAAGCACTTTGCAGCCGCTCTTGATTCAATTTTGAACCGATCAACCATGCGAAGACTCCAGCCACATCTTGACGATGAATTCGGTTAGTGAAGGATTTCTCCGACTTGGAGGTAAACACTCCTTCTTTCACGCGCTTAACAAGATAATCTGTTGGGAAACCATATAAGCCAGAGCAGTAAAGAGATACTAGAGGTAAGCCAGCTCCGCTCAGAAGTTCCTCCGCTTCTACTATTGACTTGCCAAGTGGGTCAGTTTTTGTGCGAGGACTTAGTTCATTTATCCATCTCCCATCATTTTCAGCAAATATACGTGTGCTCGAAACGAAAATTACAAGGTTGGGTATATGTTTTCCAAGGCCATCTATAAGATTTTGTGCTGCATTTACAAAACCTTGTTTATAGCCTGAAAGATCTGGTTTTAGTGGTTTAAAAGTCACGATCAAAAAGTCAGGGGCTAACAACTCCAAAAAATTTAAGGCTTCTAATTGAGTGTAATCTGCCTCAATACCTTTAAATAATGAGGGTAAAGCATCTGGATTTCGGCATACTCCATACAAGCTTAAACCTAGGTCACCAAGTAAACTGGCGCTGCGAACCGCAAGATCTCCACTACCAATAAAGACACAGATATTTGACTTCATTTCAATAAACTCCTTTAGTTACACTATAACCTCTAAACTAATAAATTTAACTCCACAGTATCGAGAGAATTTTCTTAAGTGACTTCCAAGAACAATCAATTGTCAAAAATATCCGTGGGGGTGCTGCGAGGGGTCGGACCAAAAATTAAGGAGAAACTATCTAAATTTGGAATAATTTCTATTGAAGACCTGCTTTTCCATTTGCCTTTCAGATATCAGGATAGGACAAAGATTACGGCGATCGCTGCTTTACAGCATGGCACTGAAGCATTGATAGAAGGCACCATTAAATTATCTAACATAGTCTTCAGAGGAAGGCGCAGCCTTATCATAAAGCTAGAGGATAAAACTGGTATAGCAACAATTAGATTCTTTAATTTCAGTAGCTCTCAGAGCGCGAACTTAACCACTGGAAAAATACTCCGTTGCTTTGGTCAAGTTAGGCATGTCGGGGGAAGCCCAGAACTTTATCATCCGGAATATCGTATTTTTAGTACTTCAGGAGAGCCGAGTGAATCAAGATTAACTCCAATTTATCCTTCAACTGAAGGAATGGGTCAAAATACGTGGCGTAACTTGATAGAGCAAGCCCTAAATTTTTTGAGCACTCATCCACCTAAAGATCTATTAGCAAATATTTCTGCAGAGCTTAATTTTGATATAACTAGCGCCCTTGTGTTTCTTCACGCGCCTCCCGTCAATGCATCTCAAAGAGATTTAATGGCAGGCAATCATCCTGCTCAAGAAAGATTAGCTCTAGAAGAATTGATTGCCCACAACCTATCCCTTCGAAAGGTTAGGGACAAATTTCAGGAAGTCAAAGCCCCAAGAATAAAGGACAATTCGACGAAGATTGCGTCGTTTTTACAATCTCTACCGTTTAAGCTTACTAACGCGCAAAAAAGATCTATAGATGAAATCATATCTGACCTGGCTAGTAATCGGCCTATGCTGCGACTTATTCAAGGGGATGTCGGATCAGGAAAAACGTTAGTAGCAGCTGTAGCTGCCTTGCTTGCGATAATCAACAAATTCCAGGTTGCAGTAATGGCTCCAACAGAGATCTTGGCGGACCAACATGCACGGAATTTTACGAATTGGCTAGATCCTCTTGGAATAAAGGTGAGTCAACTATCTGGAGAAACAAAAGGCACAGAGCGAAAAACTGTGCTCGATGACTTAAAAGAAAATAAGGCTAATATTGTGATTGGAACACATGCACTTTTCCAAAAGAACGTAATATTCGCAAAGCTTGGCCTCGTAATAATAGATGAACAACATCGATTCGGCGTTCATCAAAGATTAGCACTAACAGAAAAAGCTAGACCTTATCAAGCCCATCAGCTCGTCATGACAGCCACTCCAATTCCAAGAACATTGTCAATGATGGCATACGCAGACCTAGACTGTTCTGTTATTGATGAAATGCCTCCAGGTCGTCAGAAAATCCAAACTGTGCTAATAGAAAATCAAAGGAGGAATAAAGTTATATCTAGAGTAGCGGCTGCCTGCAGAACTCAAAGGCAAGCTTACTGGGTTTGCACTTTGATCGAAGAAAGTGACGCACTTGAGGCAGAAGCCGCAGAGAAGACCGCAGCTTCACTTCGACTTGCCCTTCCAGATATTAGTGTTGGATTGATACATGGAAAGTTAAATCAGAATGAAAAAAAGGAAATTATGTCCTCGTTCATTAGTGGAAAGATAAATCTCTTAGTATCTACCACCGTGATAGAAGTAGGTGTCGATGTGCCAAATGCCAGCCTTATGATAATCGAAAATCCGGAACGACTAGGTCTCGCACAACTGCATCAACTTCGAGGTCGAATCGGTAGAGGTAATACCAAAAGTCATTGCGTCCTTCTTTATAAACAACCGTTAAGTATTGCAAGTAAACACCGGTTAGAAGTTATTCGAGATAGCACCGATGGATTTTATATAGCTGAAAAAGATCTTGAATTCCGCGGCCCAGGTGAGGTGCTCGGTACAAAACAAACCGGATTGATGATGTTTAAAATTGCGCAACTTCCAAAACATGATTTACTCCTCGAAAGAGTTTCAGAGATTGCGCCGCAAATTCTTAAGGAGGCGCCACATATTGTCCCACCGCTAATTGACAGATGGATACGGGGTGGCGAAGAGTTTGGAAAAGTTTAAATTATATTCAGGATAAGATGGGCGGTAATAATTTTTGTAGCTCCATGCGAGCCTTAGCGGCATCACCGGTCAGAGCAAATCCCAGCAAATCTCCACTAGAATTGCGATATTCCGCTCTTATATTCAAACCTTCTTCAAGCATAGACCAAACTCCTTCCGAGTCCTTTGGCGGCGGAGAAACTACTACCGGACATATGGGAGTTTTTATTGTAACGGGCATAGCTGGATATTTAACGTCTGTAGGTTGACCCGAAAGCGTTCGAGCTAATGCTTTAGCTGCCGCCATAAGTGGAGCGACATAAACTAGTACATGGCCACAAACTTCTGCGCAATCTCCTAAAGCAAAAACATTACTATTAGAGGTTTGCAATTGTTGATTAGTCTTGATGCCACGGCCTACATCTATTCCAGCGGTTTTGGCGAGATCTGTGCGCGACCTGACCCCAACGGCTGATACCACGAGATCGGCTAGCAAAGTATTGCCATTACTTAATGTAACTGATAGTCGGCCATCAACGTGATTTACAGAAGTAACGTGAGGACCAAAATAAAAGTTGGCACCATGGGAGGTAAGGGCTTCTTCCAAAGCACGGGCAGCCGACTCCGGCAGAAGAGCGGGCAAGCATTGTGGCATTGGATCAACAATATCGACTTCAAATCCCCCGTTTAATAGATCATTCGCAAATTCACAACCAATTAACCCTGCACCAATAATGCAAACCTTCTTGACATTGTGCTCAGATATAGCCCTGCGATAAGAAGCATAATCTAAAAGATCATTCACCGAAAAAACTCGCTCTAATGCATCGCCTTCAATGCTCGGTGTAATTGTCTCCGAACCTATTGCCAGAACTAGTTTTCCGTAACTAATTTCTTCCCGGTCTTCTATTTGGACTACCCTGCGGTCAAGATCAATTCCGACCACATTTGCATTTTTTAGAACTGACGCACCAAGTTGCTCTGCCATTCCATCAGCATCAAGCTGAGCTAGATCTTCGGCTGAAGTATCTTTAGTGTAGCCAGTCGAAAGCATTGGTTTTGAATAAGATGCTCCATCATCCGACGTGATTAGTACCAGTTTTGTATTCTCATCTAACTTTCTAAACTCCTTAGCAAGACCATAACCAGCTAAACCAGTGCCAATAATAACTACCGATTTATTTGCCGCAGGATCGGCCTCATCGCTTGCCGAAGATGAATTTTCTTCAACATCTCCCTCAATAAGTTCAAAATCTTCCTTACCAACACCGCAATCCGGACACAACCAATCCTCAGGGACATCCTTCCAAAGGGTTCCAGCGGCAATGCCGTCATCTGGCCAGCCCTCAGCTTCGTCATAAATTAAACCGCAAACTATACATTCCCACTTGGCCATACGGCACAGTTCTCCTTAATTTTACTAAGGCCCTAGAATATCTAGGCCTGACTCTCGATTGTGAAAAACAACTTTTGATTACTAGACTTAATAAAATGATTGCGGACACTAGCGATAACTCTCATAAAGTTCAAGTCCAATTTGCTTGCAACCTTCGGCAGTATCAATCATCCTGCTCGAAATTGTTAGCTGGGTATCAGCAGTGAAAGCAGGGCCGGATCAAGAAAGTATCGAACCCCTATGGGTATCTGTAGATAATTTTAATGACAAAAATCTTCTTCAGTCGGTTAGTGATTGGTTGTTAGATGAAGCATCATTAACTGATAGATTAATTAACTTTTATAAGGAAGTCTTTTCGGTAAAACCACTGAGTCAATCATGGACTCTCCCTTTAGAGAGTGAGATTGCATTACTCGAAAATAGTGGTAACGACAAAGCCCTTATTCGAAAGGTCATTTTATGCCTAGATAAAAGGCCAGTGGTTTTTGCTCGCAGCATCATACCAAAAATTGCAATTGAAGGGCCGCTATCGCACTTACAGAACCTAGGTGACAACTCTCTTGGCGCAACACTTTTTGATACGCCTGGAATCTTTCGCAGCTCTTTTGAGGTTGCACTTATCTCGGGAAATAACCCTTATCTGCCTCAAGAATTTTTTCAAACCAACCCAGTTTGGGGACGCAGATCGTGTTTTTCAATTTCCTCAAATAAAATAATTGTGTCTGAGATTTTTCTAAACACCTTTGAGCCATGGACTCTAAACACGATCAAATAAGTAAATAAAGAAAAAATCCATCGAGGAATAATCAGGAAATTGCAAACTAAATATTTTTGTATAGCAGAATGCTAGATGTGTAAGAAAAATAAGGTCATTGCTCTTATCAGGTTAATTCGACTAGATAAACCGATTGGGGCACTATTGCTGCTTTGGCCAACTCTATGGGCTTTATGGATAGCTTCGGGAGGCTGGCCAGGGGTCAAGCCTTTCCTAATCTTTACGCTAGGAACTTTTCTAATGCGATCTGCTGGGTGTATTGTTAATGACTTTGCAGACAGAAACATAGATGGTTTTGTCGAGCGTACTGTTTCCCGCCCGTTGGTAACGGGCGCCGTATCACATAAAGAAGCCTTTAGCCTGTTTCTGGTATTAATATTCCTTTCCTTTTTGCTTGTACTGCAAACTAATCTACTAACGATAAAACTATCGATATTCGCATTAGTGCTTGCAAGTATTTATCCTTTTCTTAAAAGATACACTAATCTCCCACAACTGGGCCTGGGTGTTGCTTTTTCCTGGGGAATACCCATGGCATTTGCAGCTCAAAAAGCCAGCGTCCCCTTAGGGGCTTGGGTACTTCTATTAGCGAATTTGTTCTGGGTTGTGGTCTACGATACCCAATACGCCATGGTTGATAGGGAAGATGATCTTAAAATTGGCATTAAGTCAACAGCAATTCTTTTTGACGAAGCCGACAGGCATATTATTAGTTTACTCCAGCTGGCTTGCCTCTTATGTCTTTTTTTGGTTGCTAATGAATTTAGCTTGGGATTAGTTTACATGTTTTCAATCTTTCTGGTGGCTACATTATTTCTATATCATCTTTATTTAATAAGACATCGTGAACGACGAGATTGTTTTAAGGCTTTCAAGCACAACAATTGGGTAGGGATTTGTATTTTGCTGGGGATTATTTTTGACTACGGATATCGCTATTCTTTATAAGAAATAATTTTATGCAAATCGAGATCGTAAAATCTTTACTGGATGTGACAAAACCTAGATGGAATTCTTGGATTCCAAATGATTATCCTTTTTTACAACACGAATTTTTAGTCGGTCTTGAAAGCTCTGGGTGCACAACCGCTGATTCCGGTTGGCAGCCCTTTCATATTACTGTTGGTAACGAAGGTGATTTGGTGGGGTTTATGCCTTGTTATCTAAAAACTCACTCCTATGGAGAATACGTTTTCGATTGGTCTTGGGCCGATGCATGGCAACGTTCTGGAATATCCTATTATCCTAAACTACTTTCCGGCATTCCATTCACGCCAGCAACTGGCCCCCGGCTGCTTGTAGCTGAAGGTATAGATAGCAGAAAGGTGTGGGTCCATATTGTAGACTGGATCAAAGATTTTTGTGCATCGGAGAAAATTAGCTCTTGGCATATTTTATTTCCCAGTGCTACAGATTCAGATTTACTGACTGAACTAAATTGCCATCAACGTACGGCAGTTCAGTTCCACTGGTTTAACCAAAATTACAGCGACTTCCAGGATTATCTTTCTTGTTTTGTAAGCCGTAAACGCAAAAATATTAAAAAGGAGCGGAGCCGCGTTAAAGAGCAAGCAATTGAGATGGAAATGGTAACCGGATCTGAGATATTACCAGAATATTGGTCAGCATTTTATGATTTCTATCAAATGACATATGTAAAAAGAAGCGGGCATGGCGGTTATCTTTCCAGGGATTTCTTTTTATCTGTCTTGCCTAAAATGGGCGATCAGGTAGTGATGTCAGTCGCTAAAATAACTTCCCGACCTGTCGCCGCTGCACTTTATTTCAAATCGTCAAATACTCTGTACGGAAGGTACTGGGGTTGCACTGCGGAGTATGATTTTTTGCACTTCGAAGCTTGCTATTATCAAGGTATAGAATACTGCATTACACACGGCCTCTCTAAATTTGACCCTGGTGCTCAAGGCGAGCACAAAATTCAGCGCGGTTTCAAACCAACAAGGACTTATTCTAACCATTTTATTGATTCTAGAGAATTCTCTAATGCGGTTAAGGATTTTACTGAAAAAGAGGCGGCTCATGTTGAAAGGTACCGTCTTCAGGCTAATGAGTTTCTGCCATTTCATAAAACGTCTTAGAATATATTACGTGGGTCTAGCTAAATCATTTAAGCGCCAAAAACTAATAGCTGATTATTAGCTGGCATCACGCAGTCTTCTATCAGTTTTAGTCCAACATTCCGTGCCTTTTGATTGACCAATTCAAAATCACGTATCCCGCTATCTAAATTTTGACTACGCAGCCACTTATCAAAAGTAGCATTACTCTCAGAAGTATATTCACCTTCGTATTTGAAGGGTCCGTAGATAGCAATTCTAAATCCAGACGAAATATTTGGTGCGATTCCAGAAAAAATCGCCTCTATCCCGGCAACTGGGACAATATGTAAAGTATTGGCAGAAAAAACCGCATCCAATTGCATTTTGCGCCAGGGTTCAAATATATTGAGGACCAACGGAGAACATAAATTATCCCGCGAACTCAATTTGCAATTATCTTGCAAAATCGAAAGCCTTCCCTTTATTTCTGTGGGCTGCCAAGTAAGCCAATTGAGCTGGTCAGCAAAATACATTGCGTGTTGCCCGGTTCCTGACCCAACTTCCAGCACCTTACTGACATCTAAAAAATATTTCTTTAGGGCATTTAGAATCGGGTTTTTATTATTCTCACATGCTTGGGAGAATTCCTTTAACCTCATATTAATCTAAACAAAACAAGCTTTAATTTCTTAAGAGATTTGATCAATTTATTTAAGAAATAATTATTTGGTAGGTAATTCATCACGGAAAAAATACATCTCTCCATCATTAGATTCTGCACTGCTAAACCGATATCCAGCTTCTGAGAAGTTTCTAAGCTTCTTGGGGTTATTAATTTTTTTGCTTGCAATATATCGAGCCATCTGACCACGGGCTTTTTTGGCGTAAAAGCTTATGATCTTATATGATCCTCCACGTAAATCTTTAAAGATCGGAGTTATAACCTCTGCTTCGAGTAAATTCTGATTGACCGACTTAAAATATTCATTAGAAGCCAAGTTTACCAAAATCATAGATTCAGAAGCTTTTAATGCGTTGTTTAAGCTATTAGTAATTCTATTACCCCAAAAGCTATACAGATCCTTACCGCCTCTATTTGATAGCTTCAAGCCCATTTCTAATCGATAAGGCTGCATCAAATCAAGCGGCCTAAGAACGCCATACAAGCCGGATAAAATTCTTAGGTGGTCTTGTGCAAAATTAATAATATCAGGCGCAAGTTCGTCAGCAGCGAGGCCACTATAGACATCTCCCTTGAATGCAAAAATGGCCTGTTTGGCTTTTGGGATAGAGGAAGCTAGCTCCCATTCTTGGAATCTTTGATAATTAAGATTAGCAATTTTTTCACTAACACCCATCAAAGAAGCAATCTTTGTCTTGGAAAGAGTTCTAGCATCATCGACAAGGTCAGCAGCAGCATTCAAGTGTTCAGGTTCAGTATGGCCGAACCCGACCACATGACTATCAAAGTTAAGTGTTTTAGCGGGTGAGATTACAGTCAACATATTTCGTATCCTAATTTTAATAGCGCATAGCGCAAGTTCAGCAAATCAAAGTTATAATACCTACAAGCCACCGGATCCTAAAGCACTCAAAGCTATGTTCCTCATCTCTAAAATAATTTCAACTATTGATAATGTAACAGAATATTTTGGCAAGTGTTTGTCATGGGCGGCTATCATAATGGCACTTCTGACAGGGTTAGTTGTGTTTCTGAGGTATGGATTAAATTTAGGATCTATCTTTGCGCAAGAAGCCGTAACTTACTTGCATGGTAGCCTATTTATGCTGGGTGCTATTTATACTCTAAAATCAGGCAAACATGTTCGTGTCGACATTTTTTACCGAAAACTTGATTCTAGGAGTCAAGCGTGGGTTGACGCTATCGGAAACATAGTTTTCCTAATCCCATTTTGTCTTTTCATCTTTTTTATCACATTAGATTATGTCGCCCAATCCTGGTCGATGAAAGAAGTATCAGCCGATCCAGGGGGAATTCCCGCGGTATATTTATTAAAATCACTTTTACCAATGATGGCTGTTGGTCTTATTCTTCAGGGGCTAGCTGAAACGTTTCGTGCAGTTCTTGTGATTTTGAATGAGGATACATGTAAATAATGGAAGGGACTATCGCCATCTGGATGTTCTTGGCGCTATGTTTGCTTCTTCTGTTCGGCTATCCGGTGGCCTTAACCTTAGCCGGCACAGCACTGGCGTTTGCTGCCGGAGGAATTATTACAGGTACCTTTGATTCATCATATCTCATCGCATTTCCCGGAAGATTATACGGGACTATCACTAACGTAACCCTGGTAGCTGTGCCCTTATTTATTTTAATGGGAATTACTCTAGAAAAATCCAAAATTGCGGAAGAGTTGCTGGAGAATATGGCAAGTGCTTTTGGTTCTGTGCGGGGCGGCCTCGGTATTTCTATAGTTCTAGTTGGGATGCTTTTGGCAGCTAGTACGGGAATAGTAGGAGCCACGGTTGTTACTATGGGATTGCTTTCATTGCCAACGATGCTCAGGAGCGGCTATTCAAGCTCCATCGCTACTGGAACAATTTGTGCCACTGGTACACTAGGGCAGATTATCCCACCTTCTATTGCTCTAGTTTTACTTGGAGACATTATTTCTAGCGCATATCAACAAGCTCAACTGTCGACAGAGACCGTAAATGTTAAGACCGTTTCGGTTGGTGATTTGTTCGTAGGAGCTCTTATACCAGGGCTATTACTTGTCTTGCTTTATTTAATTTATATTTTGTTAACAGCCCAACTAAAACCAAGTTCTATGCCCCCTGCGCGTCTCCAAGACTTTAAATTAAAGAATTTAGTATCCGGTTTATTACCTCCAGTGTCTCTGATGTTGATTGTATTAGGATCGATAATCGCTGGTGCGGCCACACCAACTGAGGCTGCAGGGGTGGGAGCCATTGGTGCACTGATTTTGGCGTGGCTTAGAAAAAAATTGGATCTACCTAAACTTCAAGCTGTGGCCATAAGCACAATGGAAACTACCAGTATGGTGTTTATGATTCTGATTGGCGCTGCTCTTTTCTCTCTCGTCTTTAGAGGTTTTGGAGGAGAAGACCTTATACACACTTATTTATCTAATCTAGGTGGAGGAGTAATGGAGGCAACCTTAATTGTAATGGTTGTCATTTTTCTGCTGGGTTTTATATTAGATTTTATAGAAATTACTTTTTTAGTCGTACCGATAGTGGGACCGGTGCTACTAGCAATGGGCTTGGATCCAATTTGGTTAGGTATAATGATAGCAATTAACCTTCAAACTTCATTCTTGACCCCGCCCTTCGGGTTTGCGCTTTTTTATCTTCGTGGCGTAGCACCTGAAAGCGTAAAGACTATCGATATTTATAAAGGTGTCATCCCTTTTATAATCATCCAGATAGGAATACTAATCGCGCTATGGATTTGGCCATCTATTGCTACCTGGCTACCTAATCATCTCAATCCCTAGTGAGGTTTGATGCATCAATGACCTTGTCGCGAGCATTTATATACGCTTGCTCAGAAATATGATGATACTGCCTAACACCATCGTAGAAATTTGAAAATGACTCGTGGACCTTCGCTGCCATAGGATCTTTTTCAATTAATTCTTGCATTACTTCCTGACTCGCTAAATACAGCGCTAAAAGAACATCATCCGGCAATCTACGAACTTGAACACCATGATTTTCAACAAGATTAACCAGCGCATCATTATTTCTAGCTGTGAACTCGTCAAGCATATCTTGATTAGCCGCCCTTGCCGCGTGTTTAACAATTGCTCTTAATTCAGGAGACAACTTTTTAAGTGCATCTTTATTAACGATAAATTCCAACATCGCACCTGGCTCATGCCAGCCTGGATAGTAATAATATTTCGCGATTTCATGGAGGCCAAGCGCCAAATCGTTATAAGGGCCTACCCATTCCGTTGCATCTATTACCCCTGTCTGTAGAGAAGTATAAAGTTCGCCCCCAGCGATTTGAACAGTCGTTCCGCCAATCGCTGTAAATACCTCACCTGCCATTCCTGGAATACGCATTTTTAGACCCTTAACGTCTTCCACAGAGTTTATTTCGCGATTAAACCACCCCGCCATCTGCACACCTGTGCTGCCTCCTGCTAGAGGAACCACATTAAAGGGAGCGTAAACTTCTTCCCAAATCTCCAAGCCACCACCATAATGAAACCAACCATTCATTTCTTGAGCCGTCATGCCAAAGGGAATAGCTGTAAAAAAAACGGATGCGGGTATTTTCCCCTTCCAGTAATAAGAAGCCCCATGACCTACTTCCGCAACACCAAGTGAAACTGCGTCAAATACGTCTAAAGCCGGCACTATTTCACCGGCGCCATACACACGAGCTGATAGTTTTCCTCCGCTCATTTCCCCAAGATAACGAGCAAAGGTTTCTGGACCTTGACCCAGACCGGGCAAGTTTTTTGGCCACGTAGTTATAATCTTCCACTCGATCCGAGCTTTTTCTAGCTCACCTTGATATTGAGAATCGTCATTAGAAGAAATATTCGTTTTCTCAACAGCCCAAAATCCTACTACGGCTACTAGGAGCACGATGAGAAATAATATTACTAGCGATTGCTTATTTGAATATGTCGACATGGTTAACTCTCATTCGGCCTGATTAAACAATTTGGAGATTCGCATACTGCAGTACTAGCCACTTACTACCCTCAGAGTCAAAATTAACCTCAACCCTAGCATTGTCACCACGACCTTCAAAGTTTAAAACGACACCTTCTCCAAAAATCTGGTGATACACCCTTTGACCCAAGTCAAAGCCAGTATCTGGAATATTAGCCTGTGGAAATTTATTATATTTAACTCCGGATTTAGTCACTCGCACTTCACATAATAGCTCCTGTGGTATTTCTCGAATAAATCGAGACGGGGTATTAAATGATTCGCTGCCGTGAAGGCGCCTGGTCTCAGCATAGGTAATTATTAAATTTTTCATGGCTCTTGTAATCCCTACGTAGCAAAGCCTCCGTTCTTCTTCAAGTCTGCCAGGTTCTTCGAGAGACATGCGATGTGGGAAAAGATTTTCTTCCATACCAGCCAAAATAACCAACGGAAACTCTAGTCCTTTAGCTGAATGGAGTGTCATTAACTGCACACTATCCTCATAATCGTTTGCTTGGCTGTCACCGGCCTCTAACGCCGCTGCATCAACAAATTGCTGCAATGGAGACAATCCGTTCGTCTCTGGCGAAAATTCGCGCGCTGCGCTGACGAGTTCTTCAAGGTTCTCGACACGAGCTTGTCCTTTCTCTCCGGTCTCTCTTTCATGATAAGCCAATAGTCCTGATGACTTAATAGTGCAATCGACTAATTCTTCAAAGGAAAGTGAATTCACCTCTGTATCAATTTCATCGATCAAGCTTTTGAATCCTAAGATAGCTGTTAACGATCTTGTTGCTAGACCACCATGCTCGGATGCAAGTGTAATTGTTTCCCAAAGGGAAACATTTTGTGAACGAGACAAGTCACGAAGTACTTCTATTGTTTTACTTCCAATACCTCTAGGCGGGGTATTGATAACACGCTCAAAAGCTGCGTCATCACTTCGATTAACCACTAGTCTCATGTAAGCCAGCGCATTCCGAATTTCCATACGCTCATAGAATCGCTGACCTCCGTAAATTCTATAAGGAATTCCTTCACTAATAAATGCATCTTCCAGGACTCTTGATTGTGCATTTGATCTATATAAAACACCTACCGATGATCTATCTTGCCCTTCCAAGACCCAGCTTTGTACCTGCTCCACGATATATCGAGCCTCATCCTGCTCGTTGAACCCTGCGTATAGCGTAATTTCTTGTCCTTCATCCCCAGAAGTCCAAAGGTTCTTTCCCAAGCGACCTTGATTCACTTCGATTACAGCGTTTGCAGCTCGGAGTATGGTCTGAGTTGATCGATAATTCTGTTCCAACCTCACTGTTTCTGTGCCAAGAAATTCTTCGGAAAAACTATGAATATTTTGGATCTTCGCACCGCGCCAACCATAAATCGATTGGTCATCATCTCCAACTGCGATAACAGGAACTTTGGAGCCGGATAATATTTTTAACCACGCGTACTGGATAGTGTTGGTATCTTGAAACTCGTCTACCAAGATCTGTCTGAATCGTTGTTGATAGTGGCTCAGCAAATCTGGATTTTTCAAGAATAGTTCATAGGCCCTGAGAAGAAGTTCAGCGAAATCTACGAGGCTGCCACGGGCGCATGCTTGCTCATATTCGTGGTAAATTTTGACCATCGTTTTGATATGTAAGTCACCCAACGGAGGTTCAATATCCGCCGCCCGGAGGCCCTCATCCTTCTGGCCATTGATATACCATTGCGCTTGTTTTATCGGCCACCGAGATTCATCTAGGCCTAAACTTCGAACAACGCGTTTTACCAGTCGCATCTGATCATCATTATCGAGTATTTGAAAATTCTCTACTAAGTTAGCCTCACGCCAATGATGTTTAAGTAGTCGGTGGGCGAGCCCATGAAATGTGCCGACCCACATTCCATGAGCTGGTATTTGCAACATTTCTTCTATTCGATTACGCATCTCTCTCGCCGCTTTATTTGTGAAGGTGACTGCGAGTATGCTTTGGGGAGAAATATTTTTAGCTCGTATCAGCCATGCTATTCGATGAACAAGAACACGGGTTTTGCCACTTCCTGCTCCGGCAAGCACGAGCATGCTTGGATTCTCTGAAGCAACGGCATTGCGTTGAACATCATTTAGTGGAGACAATATTTCTGAAACATCCATTAATATAGTTTACCTAAAATAGTCGAATCGCTCACTCAACTGGTACTAAACAACTAAAAGAAATTTTAGTTAATTGGAGCTTGGCAGATCTCGCTTAGCTTGTTACTGTATATTTAATAGTTTCAAATTTTGTAATTATTTTTTTTAAAAAAGGGGGAGAAAATGATTCGGAAAAGCATCCTAATAGTAAGTCTTTCGTTTTTCAGTATTTATGCCATCGCCGAATGTGGTTCGCCCTCAGCGCCAAAACTTCCTGATGGAGCCGTGTCGACTCTTGAGGACATGCTAGCTGGCCAGAAAGCTATGAAAGCTTTTCAAGCAGAAGTCGTTCAATATCGAGCTTGCTTGGTTGGAATAGATGAAGAGGTCGGCGACGATCTTTCAGCTGCTCAAGCAACCATAGATGCTAAACTCGATGAAATGAGGCAACTAGTTTTGGAGGCCGACGACGAAGCAAAAGCAGCTCACGAGGCTATGCTGGCTAAATACAACGCTGCAGTGGATAGTGAAGCGGCAATTGCAGGTGAGTTTAATATTGAAATTCGTGAGTATAAAGCGGCCAATCAATAAGAGCCTTATCCTCAGTTAAGTTCAAGTGCTAGAGGTTTTGCTGGCTCATTAAATGAGATGCAGGCATATTAGACTCCTTCATCTTAATGCGTCGCCGACAACCAGTTGCTCTAAGGGCTAGTTTTGCTTTTTCCTATATGACTTCTTTGAATTTCTTAGTAGCGGCGAGTCTTGTAACCATTCTTGTCATTTTAATTCTACTTTGGATAACAAATCGACAATTAAACGATAAATACTTGAGAGAAGTACAGCGCGCAGCAAAACTAGAAGCTGAGCTTCAGGCCGAGAAAAGGAATCTCGAGGAAAATAAGGAACGAATGGAAAGCGCTCGACTGGAATTGGCCAAAGAGTTCGAAGTTACTGCCAGTCGTATTCTTGATAAGAAATCTGAAAAATTTTCGAAACAAAATAAAGAAGCTGTTGAGCAACTCATGAATCCCTTTAAAGAGCAGCTCGACAGATTCGACAGAAGAATTGTCACATCTAGAACAGAGGATGCTAAAGAACGCCAACAAGTTAGAGACGAACTAAAACAAATTCGTGATCTAGGTTTAGCTTTGAGTTTAAATGCTGACAATCTCACAAAAGCATTGAAAGGTGATTCCAAAACTCAAGGTAACTGGGGTGAAATGGTTCTAGAAAAAATACTGGAAAATTCAGGACTAAAAAAGGACCTGCATTATTTAGTGCAAAAAACTCAAAAAACAACAGAAGGTAAAACTGTCCAACCTGATATTCTAATAACATTACCTGACAACAAAGTCATAGTGGTCGATTCAAAAGTTTCGCTGATAGATTACGAAAAATCGATAAATTCAGAAACTACAGAAGAGGAGAAGATTTTTCGTCAGAAGCATGTAAATTCTATCGAGAATCACATTAAAGGACTTGCCAAGAAGAACTATCAAAACCTTATATCACACCAAACGCTAGATTTCGTACTAATCTTTATAGCGATAGATGAAGCGCTTTTAAGAGCTTTAAAGGATTCACCGAACCTTTTTGACTTAGCGATGACTCACAATATTGGATTAGTATCTCCTAGCCTTTTGATGCCCTCCTTAAGAACTATAGAAAATCTATGGAGAATAGAAAATCAGAATCGAAATGCTGAACAAATAGCGCGTGAAGCTGGCCAACTTTACGACAAATTTGTTAATTTTTTCAAAGTTTTTTCACAAGTTGGCGAGAGACTTGAGCAAGCACAAACGTCTTTTGAAGACGCCAAGAATAAGCTGGAAGGTGGGCGCGGGAATATGATCAGTCGAGCAGAAAAACTGAAAACTCTTGGAGCCAAAACATCAAAATCATTCCAGAATAAGTCTGACACACCAAAATCGAAAGATGCTCTTAACTGAAATAATCTAACCAATATCGATGACGAGTCCAAGGGCAAATAGAATTACGTCAATTAAGATCTATCTCATCTATAATTTTGAGCTAATTTAAGACCATTTAAAAACTAACTGTTAAACCTTACCATTTTTAACTAGACATACTGGGCGCTAGTAAATGGAAAACTCTAAACGTCTAAAATGCCCACTATTGGGAAAAGATAAGAATAAATATTGATATTTACCTCGAACATGTACGATCTGTTTTACAATTTGTAGTCTATGAGTAATGCACAAGTGATCGTTGCGGGTGGCGGGCCAGTTGGAACTTTTTTAGCGTTCTGTTTGGCTGAGCACGGGATTAAAACTATTCTTCTCGAGTCAGCTTCTTCATGTGAAACTGATATGCGGGCTTCTACATTTCACCCGCCCACACTCAAATATTTAGATCAATTAGGCTTAGCAGAGGAACTAATTAATCAAGGTCTAAAGGCGCCTATTTTCCAATATAGGATCAGAGCTACTGGAGAAGTGCTAGAATTTAACCTAGCTGATTTGAATGACAAACTAGACTTTCCTTTCCGACTACAATGCGAGCAACACAAGTTCTCAAGAATGCTTGCTGAGAAACTGGTAAATCATCGTAATGCTACTGTTTTATTCAATCACGAATTAATCGATTTTAAACAAGATAATGAATCTGTTTTCGTCACAATAAGACACCTGGGCAACATCAAAAAATTAAATTGTCTTTTTTTAGTTGGTGCAGACGGTGCGAATAGCGCTGTCCGAAAAATTTTAGGGCTGGGTTTCGATGGCTTCACATACAAAGAAAAATTTTTGACTCTTAGTACTGAATACAATGTTGCAAAGCATTTCGAAAATTTATCTTTTGTTAATTATGTATCTGATCCTAGGCATTGGTTTGTTTTGTTAAAGGCCCCAAGCGCTTGGAGAATACTTGTGCCAGTGGATGAAAAGATCGAAGATGATTTTATACTCTCTGATAGCTATATTGCCTCGGTTTTCGAAAAAGTGCTTAAAGGTAACAAACGAGTAGATACCGTACATCGAACCATTTATCGAGTGCACCAAAGAGTCGTTAACAAAATGACTCACGGCAGGATCCTATTGGCTGGTGACTCCGCTCACTTAAACAATCCATTAGGCGGGTTTGGGATGAATGGCGGATTGCACGACGCATGGAATCTGGCTGAAAAACTCAAGGAAATTCTAAGCTCTTCAGCCAAAATTGAGCTTCTAGACCGTTATGATCGCCAGAGAAGAACTATTATGAACGACTTTATCCAAGCACAAACTATTCGAAACAAGCGAATGATTGAGGAATCTGGGGATAAGCATCAAGAATCAGAATGGGAAAGAATGAGAAAGATTCATGGCGACGATGAAGAACGAAAGAAATATATGTTAAATCAGTCTATGGAACAAAGTTTAATCAAGGAGCGGAGTATTAGATGACAGATGTCTTGGGGTGGAGAGCATTGTTTGGTGTGCTAGGCCCATCTACTAATACTGTAGTTCAGCCAGAATTTGATGATATGCGACCAAGCGGTATTACAAATCACTACAGTAGGATAAGTACTCCAGATGCCAACGCCGTAAGTAATGAAACATTTATGAATGCAACTCAGGTCATAGCGGAAAATGTTATAGGCGCAGTTGATAGTGTTATGACATGCTCGCCTGACTATTTAGTAATGGGCATGTCAGCAATCACGTTTTATGGAGGATTAAAAGGGGCTAACCAATTTGAAAAGGAAATTGTTGGCCGCTCTGGTCTCGGAGTTAGCATTGGGTCTCATTCTGTGGCCTCTGCACTTACCGCCTATGGCAATATTAAAAAGATTGGGTTGTTGTCGCCTTATTTTCCTGCTGCTAATGAGCAGGTTAAAAACTATCTTGAAGAAGCTGGCTACAGTGTTATTAAAGATCTATGTCTCAAGTGTGCAAGGTGGACAGATATCGCCAAAGTTACAGAAGAAATTATGTGCGAAAAAATTAGAGAGTTAAATACTGAGAGTGTCGATGCGTTAGTACAAGTCGGGACCAATCTTCCAATGGCCAAGCTCGCTGCAAGATTGGAAATAGAATTGGATAAGCCCGTCGTTGCCATTAACACAGCAACCTATTGGCATGCATTAAGAGCAAACCATATAGCTGACAAGGTAGAGGGCTTTGGAAGCCTGCTCGTTGATTATTAAAGAATGAAAGAAAAAAACGAATTTCATATAGGGTACAAAGCATTAATAGGCGCAATGATTGGCGCGGGATGCGGCCTTTCGTCTATTAGCTTTTATACACACAGCGTTTTTGCTAATGCAATTTCGTCTGATACTGGATGGAGTCGAGGTGACGTCCAGCTAGGCGTAAGTATTATGATCCTTATGGCGATCATTACGGCGCCGCTAGTCGGATCCTTAATCGATCGATTTGGAGCAAGAATCATAGGATTAATTTCTGTTCCACTATATAGCTTGTCTATGTCTTTGTTCTTTTTTGTCGACGACGATCTTGCTTCCTATTATTTAGCTTGGGCTTTCATGTCGATATTAGCTGCGGGAACTCTTCCCATCACTTGGACCAAAATTGTAAATGCTTGGTTTAATAGGAAACGTGGCCTTGCGTTAGGTTTAACACTTGCTGGAACTGGTATTGCCGCAACATTCGGCCCCACCTACGTCTCATTGCTTATCAGTGAATTTGGTTGGCGTTTGTCTTATTTGATTCTATCTCTAACTATAATCATTATTGCTTTCCCAGCTGTATTTTTCCTTTTCAAGGATCCAGGGTCAGGAGAACTTGCTCTTTTTTCGGATAAAAATAACAACATCAATGTCAATGTGTCGGCAGCTGAAGCCTTACTTGGCTACAAATTTTGGGTCATGGGTATTGCTTTAATTTTTGCAGCAGCAGGAATATCCGGCTTGATTACTAGCAGTGTGCCTATACTGGTAGATAAAGGCCTTAAACTGAGCGAAGCGGCGCAATACGCTGGGTTAATCGGTCTAAGTGTTATTTTGGGGAGGCTTTTGGTGGGAGTGTTGCTGGACTACTTTTGGGCGCCTCTTGTAGCTGCTGTCTTTCTTGCTGCTCCTATTTTTACGTCGCTAATATTCTCCAGTCATCTAGAATCTGGTTTAGCTATATCTTTATCTATGATCATTCTTGGCTTAGCGGCAGGAGCGGAGCTAGACCTTTTAGCATTTCTCGTCAGTAGATATTTCGGTCTTCTTGATTATGGGAAATTATATGGTGGTCAATACATTTTTTTCTCGATTGGCGCAGGTCTAGCGCCTGCTGCATTTGGGAAGGCGTTTGATATTTTCGGCAACTATGATTTGGCACTAAATCTCGTCGCTATAACATCAATTGCTAGCGGGCTTCTAATATTAACGCTGGGAAGATATCCAGAGGTAAGAGAATCTTACTAGCCAGATAAACCAGATCTTTCGCAAATTTAGTTGGAACTTTTTCATGATAAGATCATTAAGTCGAGCGCTAGATATCCTAACAATATTTAATAAGAGGGACAGTGCTAGCGCCTCTGAAATAGCTTCCGAATTAAAAATCCCTCGTTCTAGCGTTTATCGCATCCTAGAAACCTTAATTGATAAAGATTTTATCTATCAGCATAAGTCTGATCGGAGATTTAGACTTAGTCAGAAAATTCGAACACTTAGCGACGGGTATACCGAAGAAGATCATATGGCCAACATAAGTCGCTCCTTCCTGGAGGGTTTCACCAAAAAACACAACTGGCCTGCTACATTAGCCACGCTTTCAGGACTGTCCATTGTAGTGAGAGAGAATACGGATCTACAAAGTCCCTTGGCGGTGGAGGAGTTCACTATTGGATATCGGATGGCAATCCTGGATACTGCTTCTGGTTATTGTATTTTAGCTCATATGGCAGCAGACCGACGGAGAATTCTACTTGAAATGTTAGCTAAAACAGTTCCCGGAGAAATGACCAAGGCATCAAGTAGTTCTGGGTTTAAGAAAGAAATGGAGAACATAAAGAGGGCAGGTTTTGCGGTTAGGGATAGAACGCGTCGGTATGATGATCAAACAGCGATATCAGTTCCAATTATGATTTCCGAGGATGACGTGAAGGGAGCTCTTACCGTAAGGTATTCCAAATCGGCATATCCTCTTGAGAAAGCAATTGGTATGTTTCTACCCAGCTTGAGAAAGGCCGCGGAAGGAATTGGAGATAGAATTGAAAAACACATTAAGCGGCAGAAAAAATTATGGACTGAAAATATTCAGGCCTGATGTTGGATGTGATTTAGATGCTGAGATAGATAGCTCTCGGAGATCTCGGATCTTGAAGCCCACCATATTCCATCAAGCTTTAATGCTTCAGTAAGAAATTCTCTAATGGCTCTAATTCTATAAGCTCTTCCAGTAACATGCGGATGGAGGCCTATATTCATTAGTCTTGCTGATGATTTGCTTTCATCATATAAAACAGATAATTCCTCTAAAAGGATATCTCTAAACTCATCAGTGGTATGCCCTCTTCTAGTGAGTAAGGTAAAATCATTTATCTCATTGCTATAAGGGATTGATACGATGGGACCAGATTTCGTATCGATTAAATAGGGTTGATCATCATTCATTGCATCGCAATAAAATTTTAGTCCATGCCTTACTAAAATCTCTGCGGTATTCATAGTTCCTCTTAAGGAAGAAGATAGCCATCCATCGGGTATTTGATTTGTTGTTTGCCTAAATATTTCAAGAGTCTTTTTAATGACAGATTCTTCTTTTTCAGGATCATCAAAATAATTAGTAAGCAATTCACCCTGCTCGAAATTGTGTGGAATGAGCTTAAACCCTCTTTCAAGTGCACCTTTCACCATAGGAGCTCTTCTCAAACACGTTTGAGCATTTACTGTACATTCTGGCTTCACATTCAGCCCATCAAAAACGTCAAACAATCGCCATATGCCCACTCTTTGTCCATACTCTCTCCACATGTAATTAGGAAAGTCTGGCACATTGCCCGGTAATAGATCGGGAAGAACTGAGGGTCCTCCGGCGTAGTAAGGCCTGTCCGTATCTTTAATTAAGTCCCAGGTTTCTAGATTAATCGTAATTATTATGGCCAAGCGTTTTCCATCAGGCCAACGCAACCTCCCTCGGTCAGGGATCGGTACATATTTATATTCCATAAAGAAAGAATGGCAGACTGATAATTTGTTTACAACATTTACAAGTGAGTTGATGTGAGGTAGATGAACTCTAATTCTATACGCATTTTTATTCTTTTCGCGTAAAGTACACAATCAACATAGGCAGTGTGTTTAATATGAACCGACGATCGCTATTGAAAGGAAGTCTAGCAGCAGGAGTATTGCTGCCCATGACAAATTCTACTTACTCGTTGGTTGAACGAGAGGTCGATCTTCTACACAGGCATAGCAAAGCGGCATCGATCGTTAAACGTGGCCCACTTATTAATTTTGAACAAGCATATAAGGTAATGCACCAAGAAAATCTCGATGGTTTAATTGTTTCTGAGCCAACCAATCTCTTTTATCTTACTGGGTACTATGACCATCTGGGATTCAGATTCGATTCGCCAACTATGTTTGCTCTTTTAAGTAAAGACGAAAATAAGCCAGTAAGTATCGTCATGAATCAATTTATTTATTACTTCTGTGTTGCTGACAGTAATTTTGCATGGCGGCCAGATGTATTTCTTTTTACTGGGTGGGATCAGCCCGCAGAAAAAAGTCTCGCTTCTATTGGCAGGCTAGAACCAAAAGCCTCTGCTCCGGTAACCTGGAGAAATAAGAATGAGGTACCGATTAGTGAATTAGAACTCAATAGACTCCGTAAATTAACCAAGACTCTTGATGCTATTCCAGAAAGCGCGGATATCAATTGGGCCCTTTCAAAGGCAATAAGATCTCTCGATCTTCAAAAGGCTACCGTCGGTATTGATAACTCTGTAATCAAGCATTCAATTGATAGTCTTGGCCTGAATACAAAGACCGTAGAGGGTGAGTACGCTCTGAGGAAGATTAAAGTTATCAAATCTGAGGGAGAAATCGAACTCATGAGATACGCTGCCCAGAACAACGCTGAGGCTGCGCTAGCTGCAGTTAAGCAGGTCAGGGCAGGAGCAAGCTACCACGACTTAAAGGCAATTTATTTCGGGGAATGCGCTGACCGTGGTTGCGCTCCAAAATTATTACAGATTAATACCGTAAATTCCGAAATATTTAATAATGATTTTAAGGACGGAGACGCCTTTGCCATCGATGGTGTCAGCCAACATTTCCATTATACGGGTGACTATGGAAGAACCATTTTTCTCGGTGAGCCAAGTAAATCTATGAAACGAGCCACTGAAGCAATTTCAATTGGCTGGGATGCGGTCCGAGAAGCTATTAGGCCAGGAGTTCGATATTCTGAAATCAGAGCGCTTGGCAGAGATGCGATAAAGAAGGCAGGTTATGACTTTGGCGTTCCCGTAACACCCCACAGCGTCGGGCTTTCTCATACGGATGAGCCCGGCAAAAACGGCCCGGGAGCACTTTGGCAAAAAGATGATCTTGTGCTTCAGGAGAATATGGTAATCAGTGTTGACATGCCAGTTTTAAATACGGGGATCGGTGGCTCAGCACACTTAGAAGACCTCACCCTCATCACTAAAGATGGGGGTGAGCAAATCAATGATGTCGGCGACCGGATCGTTATCGTTTAGAAACTATAAGTTGCCTTTAATCCGAAGTAGCGCTTATCTGGTAACCCAGCGGTTGCAACTCGGTTTACTCCAGGCGGCAGCCACGCAAAGTCTATTAAAAACTGGTAATTAGTGAATGTCTCATCTTCTGTTAAATTCTTGCCGATTAATTCGACTTTCAGGTTGTCTTTCTCAAGGCCAAAGCGCATGTTGATTCGGTCACTAGCGCCCGTCTCAAGTATGTTAGCGTCGGTAGCGTAGCTGCTGCCAGTGTGTATGTAGTCTGTTCTCCAATACCAGTCAATGCCGTTTTGCATTTGACCCACTAGTGTGCCGGAAACTGATGCTTGAACTTTCGGGTTTCTCTGCTTTCTCTTGCCCATGCCGGTGATGTCAGAGTCACCCATTAATACAGCGCAGTCGGCACAGTCGGTTAACGTTTTTATCTCTGAGTCATTATGGCTAAAAGTTGCTTCAACAGTAAAATTATCAGAAACCGCCCAAGCACCTTCTAGTTCAAATCCAGACAAATCTATATCGCCACCAGTAGCCGTTCCGCCATAAAATACGTCATCGACAAAGGTGCCCGCTGCTTGCTGGGCGCTCCAATCCCCTTGATAGATTGCTGCTTGTAGCCAAGCTCTTCCATTTAATAGCGAAGCCTTCATACCCACTTCTATCATTTCCAGCTCTTCCTCATCGATCTCTTTTTTGAGGCCAACTGCAGCAAGAGAATCTAGGACTGCTTGGGATTGATTAAATAAGTTTACATTAAACCCGCCTGGTCGTGTTCCTTCACCATAGCTGGCGTAAAGGGTAATGTCGTCGTTTAACCTATAGTCAAGCGCAACTCTTGGAGTAGTACTCTTAAAAGTACCGGAGACAAATTCATCACCGCTCGATCTTGCCTCTTCTACCTCGTCTTCCTGACGCCGTGCCTCCACATTGATCGTGAGACTATCTGTAATATCATACTCGAGGGCTGCAAAATAACCCTCTGTCTCAATATCAAACACGTTTCCGAGACTAAGCGATCTGACAGTCCCAAAGATATGGAATCCGCTAGTTCGTTTTCCCTCGAACTTGAATTTACTTAATCCAGCCATCCATCTAAATCTTTGATCCTGAGGAGATGTAATTCTTATTTCCTGGCTAAAATCTTCCAGGTCTCGTCCATTAAGAAGAGACACATCTCTTATTCCCAGATCAGCTGTCGCTCTCCTATCTAGGTCATCCAGTGCCATCCACTTATTTTCATTAGATGCGGTTATTGACGTTAGCGTTATTCCATTGGACAGCTCAAAATTCATTACCAAGCTTAGTTGCTCTGCCTCTCTTGCAAATCCGAAACCGTCAAGAAAGGGGTTGTCAGTTATGGTATCAATGGTTAGGCCTGGAGACGCAACACCGTTTAACAAATTAACCTTTCCAGGACTCATCTCATCATCGTATTGAATATATTGAGCCGAAGGAAAGGGGGCTTCTCCACAGAACCAGTTCCCACCGCCGCTTCTTACGGCCAGCGTTGAATTTGGCAAATTACAGTCAAATAATTCTTCCCCATTGTTAACCCCATATCCAAATGCGGCTCCAGGACCATCATCATCTTCCCAAGTATGAAATCTCAATTTAGCGTTAAAACTATCACTGGGCTCAAAATACAAAGTAGCTGCAATGCTGTCAGTTTTTCTCGCCCCGAGCTTTAATCCAGGATCATTCGCGGCTCTATATTGCCCATCTGTTTCTTGGGTGCTTGCAGCAATTCGAAAGGACATCAAATCGCCCACTGGTCCCTCGATAGAAGCGCCAATGTTTGTAGTGCCATATTCACCGAATTCGCCGGTCAGCTTACCCTGAAATTCTCGGCCAGGGGTTTTGGTTACGAAGTTAACAGCCCCTGCCAATGTTGCCCTACCAAAATAAGCGCTCTGTGGACCTCTAACTACTTCAATTCTCTCTGCGTCCTCAAGACCGGCAATTACGCTGCCATGTGTCGGCGCCCCGTCAACAAACACTGTTGCTGCTTGTTGATGATCATTTTCCTGGCTAATGTGCATTCCACGAATCACTAAAATTCGATTGGATCGATCCGCTCTACCTACCGAGTGTTCTGCAAAATGGAATCCCGGTGTAAAAGAAATAATGTCTTTGAACTCTCCAATACCCTTTTGTTCAATGTCATCTGAGGTAAGTGCCGTAATAGATAGTGGCACCTCAAGCAAGCTTTCTTCCCTTTTTCGAGCAGTGACAACTATTTCCTCAAATGCGGCATCTTCTTGAGCAATAGCAAGCTCATTTACAGAAAAAGCCATTACTACAGATACTAAAATCGCTGGAAAAGAGTTAAGACGAGATAGTCTGGAGACATCTTTAAACATAACATGCACCTCACTTGGAAATTTTCAAATTAGATTAGCTTGTAGCGCCTCTAGCAACAAGCCAAACGGACACGCTGTCCCAATAATGGACAAATAACCTCATTAATGCTGAACTTCATAGCTGAAATAAGCTTAGCCATTCACGAAAGAATGGTTTTTAGACGCATCTATTGAACACTTTCAAGAACTCTTTTAGACAAGTATTCGATTGTTGGTCGGGGAATATCAAAAATGTTCCAGCCATTAAATACGATCGTAAGATCATATTCTGAGACTACCATCAGGTATTGCCCACCATACCCACTGCCACTATATACCCATTTGTTAGACCCCCCTGTGTAAGGGACGAGCCACCACTGATATCCATATCGTCTTTTTCCGCCCTCTATTGAAGTGTCTGGAGACATAGTTGATTTGATCCATTCAGGACTAATAATCTGATTTTTACCCCACTTACCATCATTAAGATATAAATAACCAAATTTCGCAAAGTCTCTGGCAGACAAATACAATCCGCTCTCCGCATCGACGAGGCCAGTAGGGGTTTTCTTCCAGTAAAAACTCTCTATCCCCAGTGGTTCAAATAAGAATTTATCCGCATATTCATCAATATGCATATTTGTTGCTTTATGGAGAATGTGGGAAAGCAATACTGCAATGCCACTGTTATACACAAATTTTTCTCCGGGCTTGAACTCCATGGGCTGTGACAAAACATATTTTATCCAGTCATCGCTATTTTCCATCGCGGCGGCATTGTTTAAAGGATTTGTATATTTGTGACTAAATTCATCCCACTTAATGCCGGCCGTCATCGTCAGCAAATCATAAAGGGTGATCACTTGTTTTTGTGAATCTTGGAATAGTAATTTGTATTTCTCGAAGTAATCAATAATTTTGATGTCGACACCAGGTATCTCTCCTCGCTCTATCGCAATTCCTATCAATGCTGAAGTAACGCTTTTGCTAACCGACTGTATAGTATGCAAACGCGTTTCCTTATAATAAGGATGCCAATCTGGATCATAATAGTTGTACTGAGACCTAGCTAAATCACCATAGTTATCTCGCATAATTTTTGCTTGTTTATGTTTCCGGTTTCTCGTTAGCGAGATATAGTTGTTCTCGTAATATTCTTCGAAAACTATAAAACCACTTTTAACAACCAAAAAACTATCTACATAGCCATGGCGGCCATCCTTAAATTCTTGATGCAATTTCTGTAAGACGGCGGGATTAATCCCTTGTGCCTGTGGCGAGGAAATAGGCCAAGAATTATCCTGAGCAGCCACGCAAATTCTATGCTCAGCCAATGCTAAAAACAAAATCATGATTGCCGAGCGATAGGATTTAATAAAATTAATCGCCCACTGCCAAAATCTTATTGGTATGTTTATATTAATAAGGCTGTCTTTACTAATTGCCAACATAGAGTATTTCGCGAATAAGCATTGCTGAAAGAACACACCAACTTAACATAAACACTCCAAAGCGAACCCAAACAAAATTTACAGTTGCCTGAACGATGGAATGAGCAAGTCTTAGTAAGCAGTAACTCCAAGCTAGATTAAGATAAATAGCGTCTGTATGTTCTTGCGCCCAAATAACAAAAACTATCGCATAGAAAAGGGTAGGCTGCTCCCACAGATGATTGTAATTGTCTGCAACCCGCTCCACTTTGCTAGGGAACATCCCGCCCATAGATGATGGATGCGAGAGATCCTGCATATTCGTACCCTTCTCTTCTAAAAGTTTTGCTGCTGGAATTCGTGTTGCGTACATCCAAATCATCATAATAGTACTGAGTACGCCCATGAATAGGATGGGTTGTAAGATAAGGTTGTTCATGTTCTTCACCTTTTTAATTAATTAACATTTGAACGATATTGACTAGGACCGCTGGATGCAACTCCTAGCCTTAAACTGATTTTATCCTTTAATGAATTAATTTAGACAACTTATGGCTTATTTAGATTTTGGTGAGGCAGAGGGAAAGCCAAAACAATTTAGCTTCTCAGCTCCATGGAAATATCAAATTAATTTGGAATACTTATCAAACCTTGGAGAGGAAAGGTAAGTAAGGTAATCTTACTCACCATCTTCCAACTTATTCCTTTGTTTCCTAATTACAGAGCTTTCCTTATATGACTAAAATAGATCATCAGTTAGATATCAAAATACCAGGTTTAGATAAACAACTCATCGCGGGGCAGTGGACTGATCCATCTCCAGCCGAATATCCTGTAATTTCTCCATCGACGGAACAGGTAATTGCCAACACTTCTGCTGTCACAATAGAAGATGCCGAGAAGGCAGTGCTTTCAGCTAGGAAAGCTTTCGATAGTGGTTCTTGGTCAAATCTCTCCATCGAAGAAAGGGTGAGTCACTGCTCAAAGCTATGTGATGCTATGGAATCAAGGCTGGGAGATTTAAACCGAGCTTGGGCGCTGGAATCAGGCCCCACCCTTAGTCATGCTGAGATAATAAATAACAATGTTGGAGTAACAATTTGGCGCAGGATGCTCGATACAGCAGTTGAACTGGACTGGTCAGAGTACAGAGATGATGTTTTGCTTTTGCGTGAACCTATTGGCACCGTGCTGTCCATTATGACGTTCAATGGCCCAATCGTCCTAATGGCAATGAAGATAATTCCTGCGATGCTTGCGGGTTGTACCGTTATTGGAAAACACGCTCCAGAGTCACAATTGACCTCGCGACTTTTGTCTGAAGCGATAGAAGAGGCGGATATCCCGCCTGGTGTTTTAACGCTGCTCCCCGCGGGAACTGAAGTTACCCAACATTTAGTTTCCCACGCGGGGATAGACATGGTCTCCCTCACTGGCGGCACTCAGATCGGCATTGAGGTTATTAAACGTACAGCTGACAGACTCGCCAGAACCACGCTTGAATTGGGTGGAAAATCGCCGGCTATTATTTTGGAAGATGCAAATATAGCTGAGACAATTGACACCTTGGTTCCAGGCAGTACTGCATATATGGGGCAAGTTTGCGTGAGCTTGTCTCGAATCTTGGCACCAACCGATAAGTACTCAGAAATCATTGGAGCCCTCGCAGAAAAATATTCGGCATTTATTTTAGGTGATCCACTGGACGCTGGAGTTGATCAAGGGCCAATTGCGACAGAACGTGGTTTACTCCGCACAGAGCGTGCCGTCGAGACGGCAAAACAACAGGGTGCGCGAGTAGTTGCAGGAGGAGGTCGTCCAACTGAACTGGAGCGAGGTTGGTGGTACCAGCCAACTTTGCTTGATAATGTTAATAATTCTATGGATATCGCTCAGGTAGAGATCTTTGGACCAGTGACCGCTGTTATCCCTTACTCTGGGGTTGAGGAGGCGATCAAATTGGCCAACGATTCGGACTTTGGCCTTGCTGCTTCGATATATGGAACTGACTCTGACGAATGCATGCGAGTGGCTAAAAGACTCCAGTCTGGTAGCGTTGCCATTAATACCGCTGGCATCTCTTTCCTACAACCTTTTGGGGGGTATAAGAAATCTGGATGGGGCCGTGAGTGCGGCCCTGAGGGTATTTTGGAGTTCACCCAGATAAAGCAAGTTATAGGTTCTTAGGGTCCGAATTCATAACTTCGCGTTTAAAAGTACTAAAACCCATTTTGATTTACAGCTACCGGATGTGGGTGAGTGAATTCCAAAAAAAACCTCCAATAAATCTCCCTAAACTGCACTTCGCAACTTGTGTATCTGACGCAATCGGCGCTTAGTTCTTCTTTGCCCCCACACCCGTTAGGGTATTATGAGCCGCCATGGTTTGTTGCAATAGGTATTCGTAAATAGCTTGAACTTCCCCTTCACGTAAATCATCGAATAGAGGCATGTTTTTCTCTAATAAAGCGCCCTCTACTACAATCGATCGGAAGGTGCGGTAGTTTAGTAGCGTCCTAGATTCCCTGAGATCTGGTGCAGCGGCACCAACGGAATGTGCGTCGGAACCGTGACAGATGGCGCACGACGCCTGGTGATACAAGACGTAACCTTCAAACGCTAAATCATCGTCAATCTCTATTTTATTGCCTGCAAATTCTACTGGCACGAGGGGAGCGGGTGCAGAGGTCTTGGGCAACTGATTATTGCCTTTCAGACTAAAACTGAGAACTCTGATGCCGTCTCCTTTGTAACGCCATCCGTGTTCTCGAAAAGGCTCTAATCCAAACGATGCAAGCCCTCCCCAGCCTGCCAGAACGGTAATATATTGAACTCCATCAAGCTCATAGCTTATCGGAGCAGCGGTGATACCTCGCTTAGCATCGAAAGACCAAAGTTGATCGCCCGATGACGCATCGTGTGCTGCGAAGACACCATCACCTCTGCCCTGAAACACGACACCTCCGGCGGTAGATAAGGTCCCACCATTCCAGATCGGTAGGTTCTCGAATTTCCAGCGACTTTTTTGTAACACCGGATCCCAGGCGAGTAAGGCTCCGGTGCCGTCCAATGGTTCTGTATTTGTAAGCTCGGTGATTATTCCGATAGTGAAGAAATTATCGCGTGCGACATACGTGGGCGGTTTCGAATGGTAAGCACCCTGGCGAATTGTTGGAATAAAGACAAGCCCCAAATCCGGATTAAATGACATTGGCTGCCAGTTATGTGCACCGTAGGTGCTGGGGTAAATAAGCTTTCTCTCACCAGATTTCACCCGCACACCAGGCGCTTCCACCGGACGACCAGTCTTCATGTCTATGCGCTCGGCCCATGTTGCCTTCTCATATTTCTCGGCGCTAATCAGCTCCCCGGTGGCCCTGTCTATGACATAGAAAAACCCATTGGTTGGCGCCTGCAAAAGGACATCGCGAGCTCTTCCTTCTATTTCAAGCGTTGCCATCACCATATCCATGGTGGCTTTATAATCCCATTGCTCTCCTGGATTAACTTGGTAATGCCAGACGTACTCCCCAGTGTCCGCTCTCAATGCCAATATCGATGCAAGAAAAAGATTGTCACCCTTACCTTCACTTCTAACATCGCGATCCCAGGGATCGCCATTTCCAACCCCAACGAATAGTAGATCAAGTTTCGGGTCATAAGTTAAAGCATTCCATACCGTACCACCACCAAAATGCTTCCACCATCGTCCATGCCAAGTTTTTGCAGCCATCTCCATGGCCGAATTTTCAAAGCCGTCAGCCGGATTGCCTGGAACAGTGTAGAAGCGCCAAATTCGATCTCCGGTTTCAGCGTCGTAAGCTTCAACATAACCTCGGGTCCCAAATTCTGCTCCACTATTTCCGATAAAGACCTTACCATCTGCTGCTCTAGGCGCTCCATTGATAGTTTTTCTTTCACCTATCGGAAACGCTCGACTCGCCCAAACGACTTTTCCGGTCTTTGAATCTAGCGCTACCAACCTACCATCAGGTGTGCCTACAAAGATTTTTTCATCCAAGTAAGCAATACCACGATTTGTATTAAAGCTAATGGCTATACTGCGAGGAGAGTGGCGCCAAGATTTTGGATCATACGTCCAGAGTAGCTTACCTGATCTTGCATTTACTGCATGGACGATCGCGCGATCAGCAGAAAAATACAGTGTGCCATCTACCATCAATGGCGTACTCAACAGTGATACTGCGTCAGGAACATCAAGTGCCCACGCTAGACCAAGATCAGGAACTGTACTTTTTTTTATTTGCGCCAAAGGACTATGTCGTTGCTCGGTATAATCTAACCCATAGGAAGGCCAGTCACTTGCCATCGAACTGCTTGATAGAACCAACATCATGCAGACACAGTTTTTGAAATTTTTACTTATCAACCTTGTGGGCCTCTATACTGATCAAAAGGGTCCGAACCACTCCTTTTAGAAGCGAAAACTTGCGAGATTAATCATACCGAGAATTTCTGTTAAGTTTGTCAGTCATCTTCAGCGCCAAAAAAGCCTTCGGTAACCTCAATATTAAGTTGTCCTTCCAATCCCGCAGCTCGGTGTTTTTCACTTTCTAGATACTCTTTATCCATTATCATTTTGAGCATTGCTTGCTTACTTGGGTATCGCACAATGGCAGCTACATCCCAAAGCTCATCAATTTCTCCTATGATTAAACCATTTATGCTGCCTGCAATTACTGGTTCAGCACCAACTTTTTCTAGGTGATTAATTACCTCGTCTCGGTATATCGAATAAGCCTGTCTTCCTGAAAGATTTGTTTCCCTGCCATCCTCATACACTGCTCTATCTTTAAACTTTAGAAGGTTAAGCATAAGCACAGAGGTATCATTTTGACCTAGACCAAAGCTTGCCATTTGAGTGACTGATGGACGCAAAGCATTTGCGAAGGATTTTTCTTGGCTGTTGTATGTATTTTTAAATTCCGTACCAATAAAAAACCCTACTGCAAATATCAAGGGTCCGATTAACCAATAGGATTTCAAAAAGACCCTCCTTTCTAGGGAGATGATACGGAGAATTAATGCACCACTCAACTCTATTCCACCGTAACTGACTTAGCAAGGTTTCTTGGTTTGTCTACATCTGTTCCCTTATTAAGGGCTACATAATATGCCAGTAACTGCAGGGCAACGGTGTAGACAATCGGCTTAATAAATTCACCACAGTTAGGCATCATTAAAACCGATAAGTCTGAACTAGACTCAAGGCCAGAATTGGGATCAGCAAACACACTTAATTTTCCACCTCTGGCTCTTACTTCTTCAAGGTTAGAACGCAATTTTTCGATTAATTGATCGCCTGGTGCTATAGCGACGACAGGCATATCTTCATCAACTAATGCTAATGGTCCATGCTTCAGTTCACCAGCGGCATAGGCCTCAGCATGTATATAAGAAATTTCTTTTAGTTTTAAAGCTCCTTCCATTGCTACGGGATAGTAGACCCCACGACCCAGAAAAAGCACATTGTTGCGACGCGTGAACTGTGCACTTAGATGGCGAATCTGAGAATCCATCTTTAAGACACTAGATACAGCATCTGGAAGGGCATCGAGTGCAGATAAAATCTCTTTCTCTTTATCTTCCTTCATTCCGTTCCTGCGCCCAAGAGCTAATGTTACGG
>CAJXCR010000014.1 GCA_913051825.1 uncultured Halieaceae bacterium | reverse complement strand
TGTAATGATTCTTAGCAATTTATTGATTTCAGTAGTCTACGCCTTCATAGGAACCACAGCCCTTACCAGTCAGTCTGCTTCATTAGCCTTCATTGGTATTGCTCTAATACCTTTCTTATTTTGGCTTCTGGCAAAAAGATACTTTTAAAATCTAAGCACTACTCCCACTCAGTAGTACTTGGTGCTGAAGAACGATATTATTCAAGTGATTTGCTCACCACCTCAAACACATCTTTCGACAAATTTTCAGTATTTGCTAAGTTCTCAAGTTGCTCTTTAATTAACTGTTCTCGACCAAGATAATGCTTCCATTTAGTAAGCGGGGCAAGTAGTCTCGCTGCAATTTGCGGATTGAGGCTATTTAGTTCGAAAATTTTCTCTATAAGAAATTTATATCCAGCCCCATCAATTCTATGAAATTGAGTAGGATTGTTTTGCGCATAACATCCGATAAGACTTCTAACTTTATTGGGATTACGTAAATCGAACGCTTCATGACAAATTAATTTCTCAATACGATCAAGGCATGTGTTATCTGGAATCGATGCCTGAACCTGCAACCATTGATTAACCACCAAGGTTTCATTTTTCCAAGTCTGATAAAATGAGTCTAGAGCTTGTTCACGTTTACTTTCATTTCCTTCGAAAGCGAGCACTCTAAGAGCGGATAACCTATCTGTCATGTTGTCAGATTCTGCTAATTGAACCGTGGCTAGCTCAATACCTAATTCTCCCTTACAGGAGAGAAATTCTAGAGATATATTACTCAAACTACGATGGGCTATCTGCGAACCTGAGGCTTCATATGCTTGGTGTACTCTGAATTTCTCATAGGTGGAAAGCCATTCCTCTTCCAATGCTTGAGCCAAATAACGGCGAACTAGTTCTCGCGACTTTCGAATACTATCAACATTAATTCCGGATTTCTGACTAGCGAGCTCACCCAAATAAACTTCACCGGGCAAACGAACCATTGCTGCAATGATCGCGGGATCCAGCGTATCGTCTTTTAAGAGGTTTCTCCATGCTTCCAAAATTATAGGATCTATCGAAACCGGCAAGTCTTGCTGCATTGCAAGCTCTACCTCATTAATAATCTGGATCGCTAATTGCTGACTCGCATCCCATCTGACAAATTCATCTTCATCTCGACTAATCAGCGCACATAAATCGAACCTAGAATAGTTGTAATTCAATCTTACCGGGGCCGAAAATCCACGCAGCAAAGATGGTATCGGTTTCTCCTCTACATTTGTAAATACATACTCTTGAAGCTCCTCATCAATAACGAGCACCCTATGCGAATCCATGTTGAGCTCTTTAGGATTATTCGCCAATGTCAGAGATAAATTGCCGGATTTACCGAGCAATCCCATAGCTAGAGGGATGACAAAAGGTTTCTTTTGATCCTGACCAGGAGTTGAAGGACAGTCTTGACGAATACTTAAGCGATAAGTCCGATCGCTTTCATTGTAGCTGTCATTTATAGTTAAAACCGGCGTGCCAGCCTGCGAATACCATAGACGAAATTGGTTTAAATCAAGACCAGATACATCTTCCATCGCAACTACAAATTCTTCACATGTGACCGCTTGACCGTCGTGGCGATCAAAATATAAATCTGTTCCTTCACGGAATAGTTGTTCTCCTAAAAGAACTCTCATCATCCTCACGACTTCTGCACCTTTCTCGTAGACCGTCAGTGTATAAAAGTTCGATATTTCAATATAAGAAGCAGGCCTAACAGGATGAGCCATTGGACCTGCATCCTCAGCAAACTGGGCTGTGCGCATTGTCATAGTATCTTCGATTCTTTTGACTGATCTTGAACCCATATCGGATGAAAATTCTGCATCTCGATAAACAGTAAAACCCTCTTTTAAACTGAGTTGAAACCAATCTCTACAAGTGACCCTATTTCCTGACCAATTGTGGAAATACTCATGAGCCACTATAGATTCAACTCTCTGGAATCCAAGATCAGTAGTGGTCTCTGCGTTAGCTAAAACACACGCCGTATTAAAGATGTTAAGGCTCTTATTTTCCATAGCGCCCATATTGAAATCGTCTACTGCAACTATATTGAAAATATCTAGGTCATATTCCCTGCCGAACATTTTTTCGTCCCATCTCATGGCGCTTTTCAGTGAGCTCATGGCATGCGCGCACTTGTCAAGATCCCTTTCTTCTACATAGATTCTTAGATCAACTATTCGATCTCTGCAGGTCACAAACTGATCAACCACGCAGGACAAATCACCTGCAACGAGTGCGAACAGGTAGGAAGGTTTTGGATGTGGATCGATCCAAGTAACTCTCTTGCGACCAGCTTCAGAGTGCTCGGCCTTCAAATCACCATTGCTAAGCAACACCGGATAGCGCTGCTCATCGGCATCGATAATGACCACAAATTTAGCCAAAACATCTGGTCGATCAGGGTAATAAGTTATTCTCCGAAACCCTTCTGCCTCACATTGAGTACAAAACATTTTTTTTGATTTGTACAAGCCTTCTAAACGAGTGTTTAGCTGAGGTTTAATTTTTACCGAAATAATAAGTTCAAATTCATCGGGAACACAAAAAATTGACAGCCCTTTTTCCTGTATCTGATATTGAGCCTCTTCGAGAGTTTCACCATTGATTAGAATATCTTCTAATTCTAATTCCTCTCCATTAAGGAAAATGTCTTGGCTATTTTCAGCAACAGGATTCTTCCTCACACTTAATGTGGAATTAACTCGTGTATAATCTTCATTTAGCAGAAACTCCAGATAGACATTATCGACAAGAAAAGGTGGCGGTAAATAATCTTCAAGAAAAATTGGTGAAGGTTGAGCTTCTCGCATAGTTTTACTCTCTTACAATGTTGCTCTATTTTAGCAAATTAGCGCAATTTCTTGTCATAGCTAGTAGATTTTATTTAAGAATTTCAGCTTCGTTGGATATGATTTTTCTAAAAGTCAGAAATCCTTAGTCCAGCACGCTAAAAGTTATTTCATAACCTCCAAATTTGCGAAGATTAATGACACCTGAATCCAGAAGCAGGTACTGCCCCTTTATCCCCATTAAACGTCCAGAGACGATCGGATTTTTTTCAAAATTATGAGAACTCACTTTGGTCGGAAATTCTAGGACTGGATAATTAATCAAAGTATCTTCAGGAGAATCGACCATGCGAATAGCATCTTCACCATGTTTTTCAGCAACTGCTTCAATCTCCAACTTACAATCCTCAACCAAAACAGCTCTCTCTTCTTGCAAATCTCTTGGAGATTGGTTTCCTTTTAGCATCGCCCGCCAATTGGTTTTATCTGCCACATGCTTAGAAAAAATATTTTCGATAATACCGGATTGGTATCGCGTACTTACGATGAATATTGGCTGAGCTTGTGTAGCTCCTTGATCAATCCAGCGAGTGGGGACTTGTGTAGAACGAGTAATTCCGACTTTAAGCCCAGATGTAATCGAAAGATAAACTATATGTTTTGTCATACAATTTTCCTGTCCCCAAGTGGGTTCCCTACAGGTTCCTTCGTGATAATGACATTTTTCCGGGCTAACAATGCAAAGATCACATTGAGCAAGCTTACGAAAACAAGGAAAGCAATAACCTTGGTTAAAACTTTTGCTGGTTTTCCTGCCACAATAAATGCAATGAATAAGACCATGAAACTCAAGTTTTATATTACATCCAAGCATCTCATTAAGAGGAACTTCAGTCTTATCTAGAACCAAGAAATAGTCTACCGGGTCAGATAATACTGCTCGCATTTTCCTTAATGATCCAGAGTGACCTCGATTAGTCATCTCGACTAGCTCCTACTAATAATGTTAGCCAATGAATCTACATCACTAGAAGTACCACCGTTCCGAGACTTCTCTTTTTTACCTTTATCAATGTAGCCAATCCGTTGCTCAGCTGGAAGATGAATTTCACCCCAACCAATCAGCGCCTGCATGACTATTTCTTTTTGTCGCTCTGTTAGTCGTTCTCCGTCAGGCCATTTACCAACCTCAAGAGACTGCTTAAGTTGCTCATAGATGGTCGGATTTAAATGCTCTAACACCTTCAAATATTCCATATTTAGATCACTTAGAAATAATTATTTATTGAGAAGTTGGATCGCTCCTGCGCCAAAACCCCGCCACAACTCCCAGGAACGCACCTGACAACAGCCCACCCACATGGGCTGAATTTGCTATCGCACCAAAGCCAACAGCTTCTATCAGACCAGTCATGCATACGAAGAGCCAACCCAACATGAACCATATCAACACCGGTGGAAGACGCAAAGAAGAGTCTGGATTTGTTCTAGATTCGAGCCAACAAAAACCTAATAGTCCATATACAACTCCAGACATTCCTCCGAACAGGCTTGGACCTGTCCATAGGTATTGCGCTAAATTTGAAATTGCGGCGATGAAAAAAAAATGTGCCAAAAGAACTAAGGATCCAAAGGATCTTTCGATTTTTCCACCCAACTCCCACAACCATAGACAGTTAAAGACTAAATGAAGCCAACCAAAGTGCAGAAATGATGGTGATAAAATTCTCCAATATTGATGTTCAAAAAAGCCGTACTGTATTTGCCCTGTTTCGAAGGTAAACGGTAAAAATGTAAGCCAAGAAACTATTTCATAAGAAGGTAGCCAATATGTACACACAAACCCAAGGCAACTCAAAAAAATTAGTGAAAGGCAAACTGGATTTTGACCTCTTAGGTTAAATAGCTTCTCTAAATTAAATCTATACCTTGCATTAGGATTTTCTCGCATTTCCAGGTCACCGCTCCGCCAGGCAGCGTAAAATCTTTTAACTAACTGAGCATCGGTATCTTTCGATACTACTAAAACCTGACATCCTTTATCCTCGAAAATGCGATGAGGAATATTTTTTTGAAACAGGTATGTGGAAAAGGGCATCAAATCAATCGAGATGCCTTCTCGAAGCGCTTCGACGATGCCTTCCATTAGCCTACTAACGCATTGCTCCAGCGAAGTTTGTCTCTGCAACTCGCATAGAAATTATGCCCTTTTGGATGAAGGAGAGTTAACTTTTCTGGTTTTTTTCGAACATGAACCGTGTCACCAGGTTTAGCCGTCAATTTGACTTGCCCATCGCAAGTTACCGGTGAGTCAATTTCATTCCGTTCAATCAAATCAATTCGTATTTCACTATTCCCATCAATCACAATCGGTCGACTACTCAACGCATGCGGATACATTGGTACTAACAGCATAGCATCAAGGGTTGGATGCATTATTGGTCCACCTCCAGAAAGAGAATAAGCTGTTGACCCGGTGGGAGATGATACGATCAGTCCATCCGATCTTTGTCGATAGACAAAAATCTCGTCAATGTATAATTCCAATTCTATCATTTGTGCAGAGGTTCCAGAATTTACTACTACATCGTTTAAGGCGTCGGCTGATGAAACTACTTTTTTATCACGGGACACACTTGTATTCAGCAAAAATCGTTTCTCACGCGTGAATTCTCCTTCAAATACAGCGTTCAACTGATTTGTAATATCGTCTGGATTAATATCTGCCAAAAATCCGAGACGTCCGCGATTCACACCAATGACTGGAGTATCATAAAGTGCGAGTGTTCTTGCTGCTTTAAGAAGACTGCCATCGCCACCGACTACCACGACAAGATCGGCTTTCGTACCGATCTCTTCCATGGAAAAAAAATCTGATATGCCAGTGACCGATTTCTCTAACTTTTTAAGCACCATGATTTCTAAAGATCGCTCCAGAAGATAGGAAATCACATCCGATAAAACAGGAGAAATCTTTTCAGGATCGCTACGTCCAACCACCCCAACCTTTTTGAAAACAGCAGTCATTAACTTCCTTACTCCAAAGACTCTACTTGAGAGACAGTATAACCTGCCATAGACTGAGGCATGCAGCAAGACACTGTAAGATACTTAATCTAGTTGATTGCTTTCTTCTCTCAAATGAGAATAATACGCATTCTTAATTAAAATCAAGACAAAGGACATGAAATGCCACTCTCATTAAAGCACAGATTTTTGCAGACCGTAGGTACTATAAGCTTCTTATGCCTATCGAGCATAACTTATAGTGAGTCCATTAATGTTTATTCGGCAAGACAAGAAGGCTTAATTAAACCTTTGTTAGATCAATTTACTGATTCTTCTGGAATTCAAGTAAAGTTAGTTACCGGAAAAGGTGATGCCCTGCTGACAAGGTTAAAACTTGAGGGTGCCAATTCTCCAGCAGACATTCTAATCACTATAGATGCAGGTAGGCTATATAGAGCGCAGGAGGCTGGGATTTTTCAACCGGTATTCTCAGAAAAATTATCAAATAATGTCCCTAAACACCTTCGTAGCAAAGACAACCTCTGGTACGGACTAAGCATGCGGGCACGAACCATTATTTATTCTAAAGAACGAGTCTCACCAGAAGAGCTTTCCACTTACGAAGAATTAGCGAATCCAAAATGGGCTCAAAGGCTATGCATCCGGTCGTCAGGCAATATATATAACCAATCTTTAGTGGCCAGCTTACTAGCTAACAATGGCACAGTCGCGACAGAAATGTGGCTTAAAGGCATCACATCTAACTTTGCACGAAAGCCCCAAGGAGGTGATCGAGATCAGGTCATGGCAGTGGCGGCGGGAGTGTGTGACATTGCCGTTATTAACACTTACTATCTAGGTGGAATGCTGAAGTCAAGCAATGAGAGTCAACAAGAGGCAGCGATGAAAGTAGATGTGTTCTGGCCAAATCAATTAGGGCGAGGCGCACATGTTAATATTTCAGGTGCAGGGATAACTAAGGCTTCACAATCCCCAGAAAACGCCAAAAAATTGCTCGAATTTTTAACTAGTCCAAATAGTCAAAGGTGGTATGCAAAAGTTAACAATGAATATCCCGTTGATCCAAAGGTCGGAGCAAGTCAGATCCTTAAGAACTGGGGCGACTTTAAATCTGATTCACTTCCTGTAGACACCCTTGGTAAGTTAAATATGGAGGCTGTTAAGTCCATGGATAAAGCAGGCTGGCCATAGCGATTTGCTGAATTTATTTCGTGGCGAAACTAAAATCAAGCAATTGGCTCTTAGGACAAGTATTAATTGGCATCTTTCTGGCACTACCAAGCCTTTTTATCTTGTCCGATTTGCTAGGACCGTATTCTGAGACATGGGAACACCTTCGCAATACCGTACTGATTAGCTATATAGCCAATTCAACTATACTTTTAGTAGGAGTTGGTTTAGGAACAATTTTTATAGGCGTAGGTACAGCTTGGCTTGTCGCTATGTGCGAATTCCCAGGCAGGAATTTTTTGAGCTGGGGACTTCTTCTGCCACTTGCAATGCCCACCTACATAATTGCCTATGCATACACAGATCTAATGGATGTACTTGGCCCAATCCAAACTGGATTACGAATGGCATTCGACTGGGAAGTCGGCGAATATGTCTTTCCACCCATTCGCTCCATCGGAGGAGCAATCTTCGTAATGTCCTTTGTACTTTATCCTTATGTTTATCTTTTAGCTAGAATCGCATTCCTGAATCAATCTGGCAGTTTAATGGAAACTGGCAGGAGTCTGGGGCTCAATTCTTGGCAATGTTTCAGGAAAATAGCGCTACCAATTGCTAGACCCGCAATAGTAGCTGGTCTAAGTCTAGCTTTAATGGAAACGTTGGCTGACTTTGGAACCGTGGAATATTTCGGCATTGGTGTTTTTACGACAGGAATTTTCCGAACTTGGTATGGTTTAGGCGATTTACAAACTGCCTCCCAGCTTTCAGCGATGCTTCTATTGGCTGTACTAGCACTAATGATGCTAGAACGGATCTCCAGAGAAAAATTACGATTTTACAATCCAACCAGGAACTTAAGAACAAGTAGGCATCAACTCTCAAAAGCACTTGGTAATTTTTGCTTTTTCCTCGGAATGATCCCTGTTTGTGTTGGATTTTTATTTCCAGCGCTACGACTTCTAGCACTCTCTGCTAAAGACGGACTGTCATCAATTAATCTAGATTTTCTTGTGCTAATTTGGAATACCTTTTCAATCGCTGCATCTGCATCCATCTTGTGTCTTTCGTTAGCAGTCTTACTTGTTTATGGCAAACGCTTAACATCCGGGAAAATTAGTGCTGCCGCTCTTCGCTTGGCCACTAGTGGATACGCAATCCCCGGAACAGTAATCGCGATCGGTGTTTTGATGGTGCTATCGTTTATTGATCATGTCACTAATGTCTTTGTCAGTGGCAGTATACTCGCACTTTTGTTTGCTTATACGGTGCGATTTATTGCGATTTCTACTCAATCTATAGAGTCTGGTTTAGAACAAATTAGACCAAATATCGACGAATCTTCTCAGATCTTGGGAGCGACTTCTTTTAGAATGATAAGATCGATTCATTTCCCGCTTATTAGAGGCAGCATGATTACAGCCTCTCTATTGGTATTTGTTGATGTATTAAAGGAGCTTCCTGCAACGCTGATACTTAGACCATTTGATTTTAATACTCTTGCCGTAAAAACTTACGAGCTAGCTGGAGATGAACGACTTGCCGACGCATCCCTACCAGCCTTGACAATAGTGATGGCCGGCATTATCCCAGTCATATTACTCACGAAAAACCTTTCTAAAACAGGTCAAAAGTGGTGAATTCTCACCTCGAAATAAATTCACTTTGCTGCAGCTATGGAGAGACTGAGATATTGTCGAATGTTGATCTGTCGTTAGAAAAAGGAGAGATTGGCTGTTTGATAGGGGCGTCCGGCAGCGGCAAAACAACGCTGCTCAGAGCGATAGCAGGCTTCGAGAATATCAATACTGGCTTTGTCGCTCTAAATGGAAATCAACTTAGTAATTCAAATAAGACATTGGCTCCAGAGAAAAGAAAGATAGGTATGATTTTTCAAGACTTTGCCCTCTTTCCCCACCTAAGCGTGGAACAGAATATTGAATTTGGAATTCATGATTTAGATCGCGACATCCGCCTGAAACTTTCGGAGAAAATGATTAGCCTGGTCGGACTATCCGGTCTAGAAAATGCGATGCCTTACCAACTATCGGGCGGACAGCAGCAACGCGTCGCAATCGCAAGAGCTTTAGTAGTAGAACCAGATCTAATGTTACTAGACGAGCCATTTTCGAATGTCGACACTCGCTTAAAAAATCAACTTGTCACAGAAATTCGATCTCTTCTACTTGAAAAAAATGTAACTGCTATTTTGGTAACCCATGATCAGCAAGAAGCTTTTTCCTTTGCGGACAAACTTTTCTTGATTCATGAAGGTCGTTGCATTGAATCTGGCTCACCTTCAGATCTTTATAAAAATCCAAAAACTCGATTTACGGCCCAGTTTCTAGGCGAAGGGCGAATCGTAGATCTAACACAAGGAAAAACTGGAATCCCTTTTCAAGGCATAGAGAATCCAGACAGCGAAAAAACGCTTGTGTTGATAAGGCCAGAGCATGTGTCTTTTTCTTCAGGCAGTGGATTAAAATTTCCCGTAATATCAAGACAATTTAAAGGTGACCATACCCTTATAGAAATTCAACTCAAGGATGGCCAATCTGTGCTTTGCATGCACAATTCAAATGAAGATATCGAAGTGGGAAAAGCAATCGAGGTGTCCTTTAATCTTGAACATGCGCCTCGTATTAACAACTAGAAATGAACGAAGATTATGCGCTTTTTTACTGCTTGATTAAGCGATCGACTTAAGCTCCTGAACAGCTCGCCATGCCTGATCAATGGCCGAATGTGTATAAGCATCAGCGCCCGCATCGGAATTAGCAATAGCGATGTTACCAAATCGTTCTCGAGCAATTTGATGAGGATACTCTCCATCATTAAACTCTTGATCCCACAAATCCAGATACCAGTAGGAGTATCCATGGGGCCAACGATTAACTGTGATCGCCATGACATCTTCCTCAACATTGAAACCCTGTCCTACTAACAGGCCATCCAAGACGCGCCTCACTTCTCTCTCATAATCTGCAAAACTAAGATTTATCATCTTTTTCCGAGATCCATCCAATTGTGCCTTTACTGAATTAGATCGTAAATTCTCTGGAGTAGAAATTGATCCCCAGAACATAACTGTAGCTGGTCCGGTTTTATCTCTCCACTGATGCTCATATCCGCCGCTATTGACGCCTTGAAGCAAATACATTTCAGCATGCATACTTCCCGGACAATACGCACCACTAATACCTAATTTTCTAAATGCATCACTATTTTTTAACAATACATTAGTGAGTATCAAAGGACATTTTACCTGATAAGCCTGGGCTGCTCTCTGTTTAGAGGACATCTCGGGACAAATGTACGGAATCATGGAGTGATTACACGCCAAAACACTCTGGCGAGCGAACACCCTTTCAAGGACGCCTTCTCTCAGGTAGGTTATTTCAGTTCCTTTAGATGTATTGACAACATTCACAGCAGTTGAATTTAGGCGGATACGTTTTGTTGCATTAGGAACATCTAACTGCGAATAGTCAAATCTTGTTACCGCAATGTTATCTGGAGAAGCATTCTCCGCAACAGTTGGGATTAATTTTTGCACCAATAATCTTGCTATCGAAGCATTTCCATCTGGGAACATCACCATACTATAATCGTCTTCCCCATTTAAGAAATCTCCAAGCAAATGCCATCCGGGCAAAGATAACCGAAGCGCTTCCATTGCTGACAATCCATCAAGACCAAATCCTTCAGATCCATGGGATATATTTCTAAGCAGCTTAAATTCCTCATCTCCCAAGCCGGCATATTTTGATAAAAAAGCAAAGTAGGTCATCTTTCGCAATTCAAGCTCTATCTGAATTGAATCTATTCCTTCGAAAACATTCTTCCGCATCGAATAAAACCGCTGCCAACGCTCAATAGATTTGGCACTGACAGGGAATTGTTTCACGAGACGGTGCATTTCTCTAAGTCCCGAAAAACGAAAGTCCGCTCGCTTCACAAGACGATTTTCACCAAAAGTCTCTTCATCAAAGAAGATCGATGTCGGACCTATTCCTGACTCTCCATAATGAAAATCTGTCTGTTCAATCAATCTATCAATATCAATTTTTAGATCATCCATTAGATCCCAAACTACTGGACTAAAGTTCTTGTACTCGAGATTATGAGTTCCGCCGATGGCCAATCGCATTTTCTCGCCCTGGTGAAATTCATTTCGCTTAGCATGCCCTCCAAAATCATCATGGTTGTCTAAAACCAAAATTCGACTTTGCTCTCCATGTTCCTTCGTATAAAAGTAGGCTGCCGAAAGGCCACTGATTCCACCACCCACGACCACTAAATCATAATCTTCTTTATCAAAAGGATTATGCATAGAAATCTTCTGATCACGTAGTGCGTGAGCAGCCTCAAAAGAGCCTTGATGAGCTCCTCTCAACCCAGTGCGAACTGGAGGGTAATCAGTAGAATCTAAAAGATTTTTATCTCGATAATCTATATTTGAGCTTGCGCTTGCGGAGAGTAAAGTGTCTGTAAGCCCAAGACCAATTGCTCCAACGGATACGTCGCCTAGAAAATCACGCCGCGTGATCTTTCTTCCCATTCCGAGCTGATCATCTGTTTTTCTCATAAAATTACTCCGTCTAGATTTGCGCTAAACCACTTCTTTTATCAAGCAATATCTTATCGACAATTAAAGGTTAACGATCTTCTTAATTTAAATATATAACAACATAGAAACTTCGATTTGCCGCTTCTTTCAGAGCCAGTTAAACTGCACCATGAAATAATTTAAATGAGAAACAGTCTCATGCAGGCAGCATCAGAAGATTATATCGTCCAGCGCGATAATAAGGATCTACAACACATACCGGGCGACTACGGAACTCCTCTCTTCGGACAAACTTTTCCTTTCGTTACCGAACCATTCAAGACGCTGGATACAAATTACAAGAAATACGGCCCTATCTTTAAGGTAAACATGACCTTTCAAAAGATGGTGGTGGCACTTGGACCAGAATATATTCAGCAACTAATGCTAGACAGTCAGCAAGTTTTTTCCGCGCGCATGGGATATGACGCTCCACTGGGTGACTTTTTTGCCGGAGGTCTGCTAATGCGAGATTTTGCTGACCATAAGGTTCATAGGCGTATCATGCAGACGGCTTTTAAGATTGATGCGATGCGTTCATACGTCGATCTAATGCTACCAATCATAAAAGATGGAGTCGCTTCCTGGAAGAAACAAGGTGATAATTTTACGCTATATCCAAAAATGAAAACACTACTACTTGATGTTGGAGCTAAAGTTTTCCTAGGTCTAGATCTCGAAGGAGAAGAAACTAAACGCCTTAATAAAGCCTTCATTGATATGAATGCTGGTACGGTTGCCCTGATAAGAAAAGATTGGCCCGGCATGAAGTATCGCAAAGCAATGGATGGGAGACGACTTCTTGAAAAATATTTTACCAGCATCGTGCCACAGCGTAGAGGTAAATCTGGTGTTGATATGGCCACTTATTTTTCAAATGAACGAGACACTGAAGGTAATTATTTTTCTGAAAGAGTGGTCGGTGAACATCTGATTTTTCTTCTGCTTGCAGCGCATGATACAACAGCTAGCGCACTGACTATGGCAGCCTACTATTTAGCAAGAGATCAGGCATGGCAACAAAAACTACGCGAAGAACTGTTCGAATTAAATAATTCAGATCTCGAGTACGATGACTTGGGAATCAATGTTCCTCATTTGGATCACTGTTTCAAAGAAACACTTAGATTAAATCCCCCGGTTCCTATGATAATGAGGCGCACCGTAAAGACAGTTGAATTAGGGTCTTATGAAATTGCTCCACACACCATGATTCAGGTTTCGCCTCTTTATACTCACCAGATGGAAAAATGGTGGAAGGACCCTCATTGTTTTAACCCCGATAGATTCGGCGAAGAAGAAAATAAGCAGCATCCATTCCTCTGGGCACCCTTTGGAGGCGGTGCTCACAAGTGCATAGGCTTACACTTCGCCGACATGTTGTTTAAATGTACGCTATCGGAAATGATTAAAAAATATAATTTTAAATTTGCTTCGAAAGATCAATATCCCAGTAAAATGCAGCATTTCCCATTTGCAAAACCGGCTGATGATCTACCCCTTGAACTTTCTCCACTATAAAAAGTCATTTATCATGATTCACCATTCAGTTATAGCTAAGGTTTCGAAGAAGCTCGCTGTCTTAGACTTTTCAAGTTAATTCAAAATGGCAGTAACGAATCATTGGAAATTTTCTATTGCACCTATGATGGGTAGATCGGATCGTCACTGCCGTTATTTCTGGCGCCTTTTAAGTTCAGAAGCACGTTTGTATACGGAAATGATAACAACTGGTGCGTTAATACATGGTAATAGCGCTCGTCTACTAAAACGTAATGCATCCGATCAACCAATTTCGTTACAACTTGGAGGCTCTAATCCAAAAGACCTCGCCAAGTGTTCGAAGCTGGCAGAACAAAAAGGGTTCGATGAGGTAAATTTAAATTGCGGTTGCCCATCTAATCGAGTTCAATCAGGAGAATTTGGTGCGAGCCTCATGTTGAGACCAGATAGAGTAGTAGACTGTATCGATTCCATGCGAACAGCTTGCTCTATACCAGTAACAATCAAACACCGGCTAGGTGTGGACGACATGGATAGCTATGATGAACTCGAAAATTTTGTAGGCTTAGTCTCCAGCGCGGGTTGTGAAGTTTTTATTATTCATGCAAGAAAAGCATGGCTTAGCGGACTTTCTCCAAGAGAGAATAGAGAAATCCCACCCTTAAATTATCCATGGATATATCGACTAAAAAAAGAATTTCCTTCGTTGACGATCGTGCTTAATGGAGGAATAACATCAATGTCAGAAATCAGTACTCATCTTACTCACATAGACGGAGTGATGCTAGGAAGAAAGGCATATGAAGATCCCTGGTTTCTAGCTAAAGTGGATTCTCTTTTATTTAAAAAAACATCAAGCAGAAAAACCAGAACAGAAATAATTGAAAAAATGATTCCATATATCAAAGAAGAAGTATCCAACGGCGAGAAACTTAACCATATTACTCGTCACTTGGTAGGCTTATACAAAGGCGAACCAGGAGGGCGGAAGTTCCGTAGGTATTTAGCAGACTATGCGCACAGTAAAGATGCAGACTATAAAACTTTGGTCGAGGCTTCTGTGATAGCTCAAAAAACTCTAACAAATAGCCCGCGGCACATAAGGAACCCTAGCATATGCTGAAGAAATTTCGAGACTTTATATCAATATCAGAACCCGATGAAAAAGATATTGTAAAAGATTTACGATTAGCCACGGCTGCGCTCCTAGTTGAGGTGGCTAGAGCAGATTTTGAAAGAACTGCTGAAGAAGAGAAAGCTTTGGCCGTACATTTAGAGACTTTTTTAAAACTACCTAGTGAAGAAGTCAGAAGCATTATTTCAAGTGCAACGGATAAAGTTGACAAGGCCACCTCTCTATACGAATTTACCAGCCTCATTAACGAGAACTGTTCAAATGATCAAAAATTTTCCCTAATGTGCGCTATGTGGCATATCGCACATGCAGATGGAGATATAGATCGTTACGAAGAGCACATAATAAGAAGAGTCTCCGAGCTGATACATCTCAGTCATTCTGACTACATTAGGGCAAAATTATTAGCTTTAAAATAAAGCTTAAAACTTTAGATAGCTTGCTCTAAAGAAGTAACAAGATTTTTAAATTTTACTTCGTTTTCGTCAGAAATATTCATCAATACTTTGTGAGCTTCAATGACTTTATGGCGCAATTCTGTTTCATCGCCACTAACCATTGGTAAATCTCGAGGCACTTCAGAGGTAACACAACATTCTTCCCGAAGATCAAATAACTTATGGAACTCCATACTCCGGAGTAATCGAGTAATACCCGGCTGACTGGTAAATATAGCCGGAGAAAACCCAAAATTCTTGCGAATTTTAAGCGCTAGTTTAGCCAAAATTCCAAGCGTAGTGCTATCCAGGCCATCTGCATCACCAAGATCAAGCCACACACTGGCAAAATCAGGATCCTTGCACATGTCACTGAAATAATCATCAACACTTGCGCTAAGTGTTAATCTGATATCTCCCTGAAATCGAATCACATATGCTCCATTATGGCTAGCTCCCTGTATCTTCGCTTGCTTCATATCAATGCTTCCTACTTATGAACAATCCTGCTATATCATCAGGTGCAGGTTGCGCATCCAAAAGCCCGAGCGATTTTATAAGGTCATCGGAAGGAACAACTGATCTCTCGAATTTCTCCAGAAAACACGATTCTTTAGATATAAGATTTGAAGCTGGAAGAATTTCTAAAATACCATCAGAAAATATTGAAAGCATAAAGACATCTGGCAATTGAATTTGTTGTTCCTTAAATTCAGCATCGGATATCAAACCTACCGGAGGACCTTCTCCAGACAGGAATCGAGCATCTTCTCCAGGTGTAATCAGGACAGGAAGGGGCAAATGCCCCGCTATGCTATAGGACAAAGAATTATTAATAATATCGATAACGCCCACCACCATTGTCGCAAACTTATCAACACCCAAATCCAAAAGCTCTTTATTTGCTCTACTTAACATTTTTGCTGGCCAACGAATTGTATCGTCGTCCCGCCTAAAAAAATCTGATCTCTTACGCGCAAATAAATTCTTCATTAACACCGTAGCAAAAGCTGAGGAACTTCCGTGACCTGATACGTCCGCTATAAAAAAAGTAATGTATCGATCACCTACGGTAAAATAATCTATAAAGTCACCGCTCAAATAAAGCGATGGGATTACCATATGACTAAAGGAATAATGATCAAGATGCATTGGTGAATCAGGGAGCATAGCTAATTGTGCTTGACGACCAGCTAGCTGATCTTGCTCCAAGACTTTTATTGAATTTTCGAGTTTAATTCTAGAATCTTTAAGTTCTCGCTTGAGTCTCCGCTGACGAACACAACGTTTGATTGATTTGAATAAAGCTTTACTATCAAGCGGACGAACAAAAAAATCACTAGCACCCAATCTCAATGCCGTTATCATTTGATCAGATTGAAACTCATCACTAAGCATAATGGCAGGCACTTGGACATCCATCTTTTTTAGAGCGTGACTAGCCTCTCTCCAAGAAAAATCCTTTAGATCCATTTCGCAAAGAACTACATCTAATTGACTATCGCTATTAAGAGAAAATTCCTCATTGAAAGCGTCAGTGATTATTTGAGCATCGAAGCCTACTTTTCTTACCGACTCAGCTAACGTCTGGGCACGCCCAGGGTCGTCATCTATTACAAGAACGTTTCCTTCGTACATCGCAGCACAAATGTCTTACAAATACTTGGGCTGACAGTACCCCTATATAGTGGCAGCAGCAATAGGTGAAGCTGTGCTTTGACAACTTTTCACAAAGTTGCTTATAAGATTAAGTTCTAGCTTACGATTTTAGAATTCTTCTTCGGTCTCATACTCAAAATTATCAATAACGACATCGCCACTCTCAAGAGCTTTGCGCCTTTGCAAATAAGCATCGCGTACAAAAATATATCTATCTCCCGTGATAAGATCATCAGCCTTCAGTAACTCCGCCCTACCATCAATCACTTTTATTCCCCAGACACTATTACGCAAAGGAACATTATCTATTTGCTTCTCAACTGAGGAAAAAGAATCTACGATCGAGCCTGCTCCTGACCGAACTGTTCTTGGTCCAAACATAGGAACCATAAGATAAGGTCCGCTAGAAAAGCCCCAAACGGATAAAGTTTGGCCGAAGTCGCTTTTTGCTTCATTTATGCCCATCTCAGACGCCACATCAAAGATACCCAGAAGACCCAAAGTTGTGTTTACTAAAAATCTTCCACCACTTGAGGTCGCGCCAACAAAGTCTCCTTGAAGAATACGATTCAGGCTAGTAGTAAAATCACCAGTATTTGAAAAAATATTACCGACCCCTCTTTGTATAAAATCAGGCGAAATAGTGTCATATCCAACGGCAACAGGTCGTAGAATAAAACGATCTAGCCTATCGTTAAGTGCAAAAATTGGTCGGTTGATTGATTCTAAAGGATCTGAATTTGAGTACCCAACGACCTCTTTTTCGGCCATGACTGATAGAGACGTAAGGAAAAACAAAAACGATAGTAAAACAGGAAATTTCATATGAATAGACTCTAATAAATTACGTGCTAGGAAAGTATTTTAGGTGGTTACAAGTGTTACGAGCAAGCAAAAACGATCCACTTTTTACTAAAAACGATTATTAGACAACCACTCCTCTACAGACTCCCATAAAAGCTTCAATCTTTTTTCCGAGACCCCTTTGTAAGTCCCTAAGTGCTGTGCAAATAGTGAGACTCTATATTCCTCTAACATCCATTTATAATCTTTAATTGGGGAATTAAGGATTAACAACTCTGGATTTTTCTCTAAAACAATATCTAATGGCTTAGCGAGCCGCGACAGCGAAGAAATACTTTTTGTCTCTTTAGCAATGTTACCAGGCAGACGATCAATCCTTATTTCCATTGCTTGCCCATATCTAGGATATTGCTTTAGCCACTCATAAGATGCACTTAGCAACACTTCTTTCCCAAAAAGTCTATCGATTTGTTGCATGAAATCTCGTCGGCTGTCTTTATAAATATCGTCCGCCAATAGGGCAAGTTTCCCCATGGCTTTTACAATTGGTCTCAGTGTATCGATAAAGATTGCTTCTAACTCAAAACCGATTAGTAACAATTCTCTCCGACAATTCGAAAGCGATACCTCAAATTCATTTTTTTTTCGAGGAATCTTATCCTTAATTGATAGTGACTCTAGTATTGCTCCATCAATTAGCGACCTCACGACTTCTTTTCTAGATAGACTAACTGCCGCGAGTAACAGGCTTGATTCACTACTTCTTAACATCTCCTTACGCAGCACCCGCACATCTTTAGAATTATTTAGTTGAGCCATCCTAACAACTCCTTTGATATGAGCCGACTGTGCTGTCAACGGATAATCAAAAACCCTAATCGCTACGCTTTCCGAACAATCAACAAGTGCAGGATAGGATATAATGTCGATACCAGCTTGACGAAACCGCCAGGAAATAGGAATCTCTTCGACTGCCCATTCTTTTAAACCTTCTTGCGCAAGTTCAACACTGTCAGATGATACAGTTTCTTCATCTTTCATCTCTTTAACTTCGGCGACTAGGGACATGAGATCTCTACTTTGCCTTAAAAATTTGCCTCTATGATCAACAACTCGTATATTCATATAAAAGAAGTCTTCAAGAATTACATTAGAAAAATCCTTTTCCGTAAGAGAAATTTCCTTTGAGTTCGACAAACATTGTGCTAGAGAGTAAGTAAGACTAATATCAGAAGGAACAAGCTTCAGAAGAGCCTCATCAACAAAATCAGGAACCGGCACCAGGTTCTTCCTGACATTTTTTGGCAAGCCTTTGACTAGTCGAATACATTTTTCACGCAACATTCCTGGTACTAGCCAGTCAAAAAGATATCTTGGCAATCGATTTAATACTCCAACTGGAACCGTTACGGTCACTCCATCCGTGATAGCACCCGGAGAAAACTCATAACTGAGCGGGAAGTCGATCTCATTCCAAGTAATTGAGTTAGGATATTGATTGAAAGTTATTTCTGAATTACTGGAAATAAGAAATTTCTTGGAGAACCTTAAATTCGCATCTTCCTGAGGATTTTTCTTGAGCCAATTCTCTAGTTTTCGTAAGGTAATAATATTACGCGGGATTCTTTCATCGTAAAATCTAAATAAGACTTCCTCTGCTACTAGAATATCTTTCTTTCGCTTGCGAGCTTCAAGATTTAAGATAGATTGAATTAGAGATATATTATATTTTAAAAATTTCGGCAATCGAATACTGGCTTGGTCAATTAAAGCACTTTGAATAAATATCTCTCGAGATTCATCATGATTTATCGATCCGTAATGCACTAACTGACGATCGGATATAGTCAACCCAAAAAGGCTTATCTTTTTGAAAGCTACGACGCGACCACTTCGTCTATGCCAATGCGGTTCATAATACTTGTACTTAAGTAGACTTTGATTTACTCCCAATAGCCAAGATGGCTCTATTGCAGCAGCAGATAACGCAAACACTTTAGATGTTTCCAATATCTCACCACAAACAATCCATTCGGGCGGCTTTCGATAAAGGACAGAACCCGGAAAAATATTCGTCCGTCTATTGCGAGCTGCTATAAATTCTTTGCCTTTATCACGTCTTGCAATATTACTTAGCAAACCTGAGAGTATCGAAGTATGGATAGCCTTGTATTTGGCATCAATTTCAAATTTGGTTGAGAATTTTACTCCGCGTCGCCTATATGCAATCGCCAGCTGTCTATGAACGTCTCTCCATTCGCACATGCTCGAAAACGATAAATATTCTTTACGGCAAAGCTTTCTAAGTTGATTTTGATTGAGCATTTTTCGCCGATCTTCAAAATAGATCCAAAGCTGAAGCCACGATATAAAATCTGACTTTGGATGTCTGAAACGAGCATGCTGCTCATCAGCTGCAGCTGTTTTCTTTAACGGCCGTTCTCTGGGATCCTTGATAGACATAGCACTCACGATAACCAGAAGTTCACCCAGACAATTCTTCTCTCGTGCGGCTATCAACATCTTGGCCAACACAGGATCTATTGGCAAGACCACCATTTCCTTTCCGGTCTCTGTAAGCCTACCCTCAGCAGTAACAGCATTAAGTTCACGAAGTAAACGATAACCATCACGGATAAATGCTCGTTCAGGCGGATCCAAAAAACTAAATTTCTCTATCTCACCTAGATCTAAACTGAGCATTTTCAATACAACTGAAGCTAAATTGGTCCTGCGGATTTCTGGTTCCGTAAATTCTGGCCGGCTAAGATACTCTTCTTCAGAATAAAGTCTAAGACATACTCCCGCTCTCATTCTTCCACAGCGCCCTCTTCGTTGATCTGCGCTTGCACGAGAGATAGGTTCGATAGGTAATCTCTGCATTTGGTTGCGATAACTATAGCGACCCAAGCGAGCTGTACCAGGATCGATCACATATCTTATACCAGGGACTGTTATTGAGGTTTCAGCTACATTAGTAGCTAGCACTGCACGAATAGAACGTCCTGGCTCGGTATTGAAAACACGATTTTGCTCAACGTGCGTGAGTCGAGCATATAAGGGTAAAACTTGGAGATTCTTCCTAACCCTCAGGACTTTTGAAAGCTGACGGATATGCCATTCTGTGGGTAAAAAGATTAAAATATCTCCTGGCTCACCAAAGTCCCCTTTGACGATGTCACTAAGCGCACTTTCGATATCAAAAAAGATGTCTTCACCACCAGAGCTCTCCTCCCTATAAATTGTATTTATTGGATACCTGCGTCCTTCGACAGTTATGATCGGAGCATTATTAAAATGATTCGCGAAACTCTGCACATCAAATGTAGCTGATGTAATCAAAACCTTGAGGTCCTGTCGGCGCGGTAACAAATTCTTTAGATAACCTAGAATAAAATCTATATTCAGACTCCGCTCATGCGCTTCGTCTATAATCAAAGTACTGTATTGAAGAAGGTCGGGGTCTTGCTGTAATTCACTTAATAAAATACCATCGGTCATGATTTTAATTAACGTATCATCCGACAATTGATCTTCAAAACGAATTTTAAAACCCACATGACTACCAACCGGGGTTCCTATTTCACTTGCAATTCGAGCAGCCACGGTTCGAGCAGCTAACCGTCTCGGCTGAGTGAGGCCTATTTGACCCTCAATTGCATACCCCAAATCGAGACAAATTTTAGGCAACTGAGTAGTTTTTCCAGAACCAGTATCTCCTGTCACAATCACGACTTGATTTTCTTTTAAAGCCTTTGCGATTTCTTCCCTATTTAAATTTATAGGAAGATCTGGATCAAAGGTGAGGATATGATTAGACAGACGACTATGGATCAAACTATTTTCCATACTAAATAGCGATAAAAAATGAATTCTATTGTTTCAGTGCTGCTTGATAAACCAATTGAAGCTATAAAATCCTAACTATCATCTAGCTTAACTAACTATCTTCATTTTTATCAGGACTGGAATCTAAAAACTGGGTAGGTTCGAGATACATTAACTTTAAAATCGTACCCAAATTGGGTCTATTCATATCTGCACTAAGAGCCAATACCAGCGCTTCACCATTAAACTTAGTAACTCCAAAAACACCAAAAAGGGTTGTAGTTGAGTTTTCCTCTTCAAAACTTTTTACTTTTTCCTCGTCCTTAAGCGCCACTACTAAATTTTGTAAAAGTGCGTTCAAGCTATTTCTGAAAGCACTAAAAGGCAATTTTCCCACATACTCGCTAGCATCCAGCGCCAAAGCAAAGTCCGCTGTTTCTCCATCTTCCATTTTAACTCGTGTTAATTGTCTAACTTCTCCCGAGCTAATCGATCGATAGAGCGATTTTGCGGCGGCTCTCTCGTTTTCGAAAAAAGCCTTATGGAGCAAATTAACTGCCATGGTAAGAAATTGATGCTGTGTTATCGTAGCGGATTGAGGCATTCCTGTTCCTTGGTTAAGACAATCTCAAACAGACATTAAACTAAATTTTATAAGATCCAATTAGTAAGCAGCAACGCATTAGTTAGTCTATCATAGTCGTAGTGATTCATTGATTTTTCAACGAAGCAAAGTGTGCCTTATGCTAGACAACCAACCTTGGAAACCCGCGCATCATCCGACAATCTCTTGGAAAACAAATAACATTCCATATTCCGAGGAAAATCGAGACATATATTACTCCAATTCAAATGGAATCGATGAAAGTAATTATTATTTTATAAATAGTAATGATTTGCACAAACGTTTTAAAACGCATACAGAGGAACGATTTTGTATTGGAGAACTCGGCTTTGGATCTGGACTCAATTTTCTTCTCACTTGGCTAATGTGGTCAAACGCACCTTATCCGAAACCGAAGTTGAGTTACTGTGCTGCAGAATTAAATCCTATGTCCCTAGAAGATTTAAAAAAGGCTAATAATAAATGGCCGCAATTATCACATCTATTTGCCGAATTAATCGAAAAATATCCAGTTGCAATTAAAGGTCAGCACAGAATCGTTCTTAACGAAGGGAATGTACATCTAGATCTCTGGTGGTGTCCCGCCGACATAATGTGCGATGACCTATCGTCGTATGATCGCTCATATTTCGACGCCTGGTACCTTGATGGATTTGCACCGAGATTAAATCCATCAATGTGGTCATCTAAACTGATTACGTCGATCGCAAAATGCAGCAAGCCTTCAGCAACATTTGGCACCTTCACTTCTTCTGGCGACGTTCGCAGAGCACTTGAGCAGGCTGGGTTCGAAGTAATAAAGCAAAAAGGATTTGCTAAAAAACGTAATTGCTTAAAGGGCAGGTTATTAATTTCCTCAACCAATCATTCAAAGATAACTCCTTGGGATATCTCAACTAATACTAATGAAAAAAGTATCAAGCATGCGGTAGTTATCGGAGCAGGCCTTTCGGGAGCACATATTGCCGCTGCACTTAACAGAAGAGGAATAGAGGTAGATGTAGTCGATAGTGATAAAATTGCTGCGGGCGGAAGTGGAAATAATCAAGCAATTTTGTATGCTCGCCTTTCTACTAAACACTCACTCCTAACAGATTTTTCCCTCCAGGCTTTGATATTCTCTTCATCGATATATTCAGAAATGTTTTTCGATCCGACTTTTAGAAGAGGTGAAGATGGAGATTTGTGTGGTGCATTTGTAGGATCAGAAGATACCGAGCTGCTTGCTTATCTAAAGGACGTCCTTGGCAAACATCCAGAAATAGCTGAAGTGCTGGATCACAAAGAAGCGAGCAACAGATTAGGTATAGAAGTAGTTAAAAATGGTTATTGGCTTTCAGCATCAGGCTGGATGCACCCACCTTCTATTTGTAAAAATCTTCTCGAGAGGCCTGGAATAAATTCTACTCTAGATTGTGGAAAAGTGACTGTTCGCAGACAAGGTGGTGTGTGGATTGTAAAAGGCGAGAAAAAGTTTGAGTGTCAAACCAACCTTGTCGTTCTGGCTGCCGGAGATGCCTGCAAGAATTTTCTAGACCTAAACTGGCTTCCGCTTCGAACCAATATTGGCCAAACGACTCAGCTACGTAGCAGCAATGATCTTAGCCAGCTAAAAGCCGTCTTTTGTCACGATGGCTATATTGCACCAACAAGATTTGGTGAACATTGCATCGGATCAACTTACCATTTACATAAAAAAAACGTTATCTTGCGTAATGAAGATCATCTGACAAATATAGAGAAGCTTCGATCTTCGATAGGTAAAAGTCATGATCTAAAAATATTAGAAACAGATTTTGACGGATGGGTTGGACGCCGATGCACAAGCCCTGACTATCTACCCATTGTTGGACCAGTCCCAATACTCTCCAAATTTAATGGCGTTTATTCTGCACTATCCAAAAATGCTAAGCTTCATGTTCCGGAAAAAGCACCAACACACCCAGGACTATATATCTCCACCGGACATGGCTCAAGAGGTCTCACCTACAGCGCTATTTCAGCAGAAATTTTGGCATCTAATATTTCAGGAGAGCCTCCTCCAGTTTCAAGGCGGCTTATGAGAGCGATATCCCCAGCTCGTTTCTTAATACGTGAAATTATCAAGAGACGAAGCTAAATTGAAATACACTATATTGAGTTTTGTATTCACTCTCAGCATTAAAACTGCTGCTGCGCCTACTGAACTTACATACCGAATTCTGGAACGCCAATCTCAAACTTTGGATAACTTTGTACAAGGCCTAGAAATATTTCAGAAGAAATTGTACTTGAGTTCTGGTGGTTATGGAGAATCAAGTTTACGTAAGTATGATGTTAAAAGTGGGGAACTAGAATTAGAATACAAAATAAGCTCTGATATTTTTGCCGAAGGATTAACTATTTTTAAAAATCAGCTTTATCTTTTAAGTTGGCGAAATAAACGAGCAATGATTTTCGATCCAAGAAATTTCAACCTGCTGTCGAATTTCAAAATTCCAGGAGAAGGTTGGGGCATAACTCACAATGAAACACACTTAATCTATAGTGATGGCACAGACCGGATAAGATTTATTAATCCAACGTCTCTAAAAATTGATAGAATATTGCATGTCAAAGATGGGAAAAGAAGGGTAAAAAATTTAAATGAGCTTGAATATATCAACAACAATATTTGGGCCAATGTTTGGCTGAGTAATAGAATTATTGTGATTGATCCCCAGTCTGGGAAAGTTATCGCCTTCCTTGATCTCAACAAAATTGTGCGAGAAATCAACTCCAGCTCCACATCTGACGTATTAAATGGCATAGCTCTTGACTCTAACGAAAGACATATTTGGATAACTGGAAAGCGCTGGCCCTGGCGTTTCAAGATAGAAACGTCGGAAGCTATCCCCACCGACATCAAAAACGCGTTAAAATAGCGCGCTTTCTCCCGAGGCTCTTCCAATCATGAATGATCTAACGTTAAAAAAATGTCATCCCACCTTTAAATCCTTAGGAAGAAGCAGCATAAATGCTCTAAATATCGAGGTAGAACATTTTGAACACCAGCATACAGGAGCGATGCATTATCATATGGAGGCAGATGACCCTGAAAATGTCTTCTTAGTGGCGCTTAGAACCGTCCCTACTGACTCTACCGGAGTAGCACACATACTTGAACATACCGCGCTATGCGGAAGCGAGCGTTTCCCGGTCCGGGATCCATTTTTCATGATGCTCCGAAGATCTCTAAATACATTTATGAACGCTTTTACTAGCTCCGATTGGACTGCTTATCCATTCGCTACACAAAATAGAAAAGATTTTGGTAATCTACTTGAGGTTTATCTAGACGCGGTATTTTTCTCGAGACTTGATCAGCTGGATTTTTGTCAAGAGGGCCATAGACTGGAATTTGACGAATCAGATAATACAGACTCAAATCTAGTATTTAAGGGTGTCGTTTACAACGAGATGAAAGGAGCAATGAGCTCTATTACCAGTACGCTTTGGCAAACGCTCTGCCATCACCTTTTTCCAAACAGCACCTACCACTTCAACAGTGGAGGAGACCCAGTTAAAATACCTGACTTAACCTACGAACAACTGCTAGATTTCTATCAAACTCATTATCATCCTTCCAACTCCATTTTTATGACTTATGGGAATATTCCAGCAATTGAACACCAAACAGTCTTCGAAGAAAAAGTACTTAGTAGATTTGAAAGACTTAAAGATCGTATTGAGGTAAAAGCCGAATCTCGTTTCAAAGCCCCCGCGAAAATAACCGAGACCTATGCCTATGACAGCAAGGAACCTGCTACACAGAAGACTCATATCGTGATTGCTTGGTTGCTTGGAGAATCAACAAACCTTTTGCAGCGACTAGAAGCACAACTCCTTGCAAGTGCTCTTTTAGATAATAGTGCGGCTCCTCTTCGACACTTTTTAGAAACAACTCCAATGGGTCTAGCGCCATCTCCATTATGTGGTATCGAAGATTCAATGCGCGAAATGGTCTTTTGCTGCGGACTCGAAGGAAGCGAGGCAGAGTATGTAGAAAAATTAGAATTGGAGATTGTTGAAACATTGAAGACTGTTGCCAGTGTAGGCATACCTGAAAAACGCTTGGAGGCTGTACTGCACCAACTAGAACTACAGCAACGTGAAATCACTGGCGACTCCTATCCCTATGGTCTTAGCCTGATTCTTCAGGGCTTGAGTTTTGCGACTCACTACAAGTCACCGGTAAACGCTTTAGATATAGAAGACACAATTAGAAAACTTCAAGAAAATATTAAAAACCCAAAATACATTCGAGACTTAGCTGAAAATCTTCTACTGAAAAATAATCATCGAATTACACTGACGCTTGCTCCCGACACAGAGCTATCTGAATATCGAAATCGTCTGGAAATGGAACGACTTAAAACCATAAAAGAAAGTCTAAGCACAACCGAAAAAAAAGAGTTAGTAAAACTAGCCGCTGATCTCAGGGATCGACAGATGTCTCAGGATGATGAGAGTGTGCTGCCGAAGCTAGGACTTAAAGATGTCCCCAACTCTACAGACGACATTGATTTTACTGCGCAAAAGATCAAGAATTTTAATTTTACTTCATACAACAGGGGCACCAATGGTCTAATTTATCAACAAGCAATAAGAAAGTATCCTCACCTAGATACAGAAGAACTTAAGCTTACGCCATACTACATTACCCTTCTAACTGAATTAGGAATTAATGGAAAAGATTATCTATCCATTCAGGAACGTCAATCTGACAGTGTGGGTTCTATTCATGCTTTCTCATCTTTTTACGCAAAAATCAATGATGAACAGGATACATCTGCTAATCTAGTTTTATCTTCCAATGCTTTAGCAAGAAATCTGGAAAAACAAACTTTGCTAATGACGGAAACAATAAACGAAGTTAGTTTCGTCGAAACAGATCGTATTAGAGACATAATCAGTCAAAAACGGGCGATGGCCGAACAATCGGTCACTGGGAACGGTCACTCACTCGCTATGATCGCAGCATGCGCCGGCATGAGTCCAGTTGCCGAATTAAATCATAAATTATCGGGACTTGAGGCTACAAAAGAATTACGTCGATTGGACAAAACATTATCTGACAACGCTACGTTACTTTCGCTTACCAAAGAACTTAAAACGCTGCATGAAAAATTCAGAAACATTCCGATTGATCTTTTGCTTATCGCTGAAGAAACTAACCTAAAAGAAATGATGGCAAAAATACCTGAACTCTGGAAGAAAAACGAGGAGATAGCGAACTATAAAGAAGATCTGATACTCTCAAAAATAAGAGAGAAGCGTGGAGAATTCTGGATCGCAGACACCCAAGTTAATTTTTGTGCGAAAGCTTATCCCACTGTACCTTCAGATCATCCAGATTCAGCACCACTTACGGTATTAGGCGGTTTTTTACGAAATGGCTTTCTTCATCGTGCTATACGCGAACAAGGCGGTGCTTATGGCGGAGGAGCGAGTCAGGACTCAAGTATTGCTGCGTTTAGATTTTTTAGCTATAGAGATCCTCGTTTATCAGAGACCTTGGATGATTTCGAGAAATCTATATATTGGCTGCTTGAAGAAAAACATGACGAAAGCGCACTGGAACAAGCCATCTTGGGTGTTATCAGCTCCCTAGATAAACCAGGTTCGCCGGCTGGAGACGCGAAACGGCACTTTCACAATCAATTGTCGGGCCGAACACACGATTTTAGGGAGAACTTTCGCAAAAAAGTTTTGGATGTGAAATTGTCAGACCTGCGCAACGTGACTGAAAAATATCTAAAACCCGAACTAAGTAGCACGGCTATACTAAGTAATTCAAAAAGCAAAGATAACAATCAAGCGATGATTGAATCACTCGACCTAAACGTCAAGAAACTTTAGTGGGAAATTCAGGATGCTAGAGATAAAGCCAATATCAGGCACTCTTGGAGCTGAAGTGAATGGCATAGATTTAAATGATGAACTAGAGAATTCACAGAAAAAGGTACTGAGAAATCTTCTTAATGAGCACGAGGTTCTATTTTTTCGAAATCAAGACATTTCCCCTTTACACCATAAATCACTAGCTCTTGCCTTTGGTCCCATCCAAACTCATCCAGCATATGAAACTGTAGAAGGTTTTCCGGAAATAACAATTTTAGAAAGTACCGCGGAGAAACCTTCAAAAATTGAAGCATGGCATTCTGATATGACCTTCAAAAAGCATCCGCCTATGGCAACTGTTCTTAAATCTGTAATTGTGCCAGAACGCGGTGGTGATACTCTCTGGGCGAGTATGACCGCGGCTTATGAAGGATTATCTTCGCATATGCAGACCTTTCTTTCAGACCTTATTGCAGTTCACGATTTTAGTCATGGATTTAAAGAAACATTAGCAGAACCGGGAGGTAGAGAACGCCTAAAAGATGCAATTATCATGAATCCACCAGTTAGACATCCCGTAATAAGAACGCACCCAGAAACTGGTAAAAAGGTGATTTTCGTCAATTCGTTATTCACAACTCATATTGAAGGTTTAACAAGATCCGAGAGCGAGGAAATTCTGAATTTACTATATAAACATATAATTACTCCAGAATTTACATGCAGATTTCAATGGCATCCACATAGCCTTGCCATATGGGATAACCGCAGCACTCAGCACAAACCTATTAACGACTACTTCCCTAATCATAGAAGAATGGAAAGAATTACCATCGACGGTGATAATCCCTACTAATGATAAATTATGCTTGTAATTCTCCTGACTTCAGTTTGACTAGGTAATTTGATATTTCTCGTTTTACCTCTGGAGCGAATAGATAGAGTCCCAGAACATTAGGAAGGGCGATCAAAAAGGTCATGGCGTCAGAGAAATCAAGAACAGCTCTCAATTGAATCATGCAGCCCAAAGCAAGAAAGCAACAAAAAATGCCTTTGAAAAGTAACTGAGTTTTTCTACCTTCACCAAAAAGGTAGGTCCAGCCTTTCAATCCATAGTAGGCCCAAGCAATACTGCTTGAAAAAGCAAATAAAAGCGCAGCCACAGCCAATGGATATGGCGCCCATGAAAAGTGATGTGCGAACGATGCAGAGGTTAATTCTATACCCTCAAATCCTTGATCAACAAGACCAAAAGGATATGCCGTCGTAATAATCACCAAAGAAGTGAGGCTACAAATCACTATAGTATCGACAAATGGCTCCAATAATGAGACCAATCCCTCCGACGCGGGGTGCCTGGTTTGTACTGCTGAATGAGCAATCGATGCAGAACCTAATCCTGCTTCGTTAGAAAAAGCAGCTCGCTGAAAACCAACAATTAAAGAACCAATCAGCCCTCCTGTAGCACTTTCAAGGTTGAATGCATTACTGACAATAAGGTCAACTGCTCCTGGTATTTGATCGTAGCTCATCAAGACAATTGTCACGCAGCTAATTAAATATAGCCCCCCCATAAAAGGCACTATCAGACTGGCCGTTCGCGCGATGGAACGAATTCCACCGATGATGACCATAGCTACAACCATTGCTATTCCTATACCAAAAAGCCAGCCCTTATCGAAGAAAAAACTATTTTCTCCTCCAGTGATAACAACAAACTGCGCATAAGCTTGATTGGATTGGAACATATTGCCAATCCCAAAACAGCCAATGACGAGGGCCAAAGCGTAAAATAGTCCAAAAAATCGTCCAAATATCGGAAATCCGCGAGAAGCAAGATAGTGCTCCAAATAAAACATTGGCCCACCGGAAACTGAACCATCTTTATTATGTCTTCTATATTTAACTCCAAGAGTACACTCCACAAGCTTTGTAGACATTGATAAAAAACCTGCAACCAGTAACCAGAATGCTGCACCTGGTCCCCCAATTACGATCGCAACCGCGACCCCTCCAATATTACCTATTCCAACCGTGCCGGATACTGCAGTGGAAACTGCTTTAAAGTGCGATATTTCTCCGGGGGCATCTGGATCATGGAAATCTCCTCGGACATGGCGAATAGCCCAGGTGAAGCCACTTACATTTATAAAGCCTAAATAAAATGTGAAAAAAAATCCGGCACTAGCTAGCCAGAGAACAATCCAAGGCATTTGCGCTCCAAAGACACTTATTTCATAGAACACAAATTGAGATAGATTATTTGCTAAGGGGCGGACTAGATTTTCTACAGTCTGGTCAAAACCCACCGCCGCAACTTTTTGGCTAAAGAAACAAAGCAATGCAATATAGCTTCTGAATTGAAACATGTATTATCCCTGAGGTTAAAAATTTAGGGCCGTAGAGCTTGACACACTTTTATAAGCAAACAAACTAAACCACTATTCTTTTGTTTTATCAATTTTCTAAAATTTTCCATAATGTTAAAGTTATATATTACTACCTCCCAACCAGAGTATTTTATGAGGCTATTAGAAAATCGATCAAGCATCGTTACCGGCGGCGGCCAAGGAATTGGGAAAGCTATCGCTGAAGTATTTGCTCGAGAGGGTGCATCTGTACTTGTTACTGACATCGACAGCGAAAAAGGCAAAGAGACCAGAGATTCCATTACAACTACCGGCGGCTCCGCGTTTTTCTTTGAAGGAGATATGAGTCAAGAATCTTCCGTAAAGCAAATGATTCAAATTGCACTAGAACATTTTGGTAAATTAGATATTGCCTGTAATAATGCGGCTCTAAGTCGCCATTCGGGACCTCTAAATAAGTTTACTTCAGAAAGCTTTAATGAAACCCTGTCAAAATGTCTCACGAATACCTGGATGTGCATTAAGCACGAGGTGGAGGCGATGGAATCATCTGGGGGAGTCATAGTAAACATATCATCTAACGCAGCGCGAAGAGGACAGGCTTTCAATTCAGCCTATTCTGCGGCTAAAAGTGGCGTGAATGCGCTTACTAAAAGCGCAGCCGCTGAATACGGGTCAAAAGGTATTCGAATTAACGCCGTGTCACCGGGAGTAATTAGAACTCCAGGATTAGAGGAATACTTTTCAGAAAACCCTAGCATAGAAAAGAAACTGAAAAAATCGGCAATCCTCAATCGCCTTGGTGAGACGACTGAGGTGGCAGAACTTGTTGCTTTCCTTGCAAGCGATCGCGCGTCCTTTATTACCGGTCAAATTATATCAGCTGATGGAGGCGCAATATAAAATAGCATCATCTGCTCTATCTATCTTGCCTATCACAAATTAAAAAAGCATAATCGCGATCCAAAATTGTAACGGGAGTGATTCGAGAATGAAAAACTACTATTTCTTGTTTGCTATTTTAGTTGCTTTTTTTGCATCAGGCTGTACTTCAACGACCAGTTTTGATAAAGCAAAAAAAATAGCTTCCCGAAATCTTCCTTACCCACAATTTACAGCATTTAAAAACCTTGAAAGCTTTCCAGGAGATGTGGTTTGTGGGGAATTTGAATCGCCTGATAGAGGCTTAAGATATGTAACAAGCTGGAGGCCCTTTATTGTAGTGAAAGGAAAAATGGGACCTTCAAATACGCCAGAGGCAATTGGCATTTATTGCTCAGAAAATCCTTCTCTATCTCTATATGAGAACTTAGGCATCGATCTGCGCAATACGAAGGAGCAAAGTATCACTAAAATACAAAGTGATCTGACAACTTTGCTCTCAGTGATTTACGAATATGAGCGAATAAACGACCGGCTGCCGCCTCAATCCAAGAATGGCCTCGATGTCCTAATTACTGATGGCACAGTCAGAGGACTGCTTGAGGCTCTTCCGGAGGATCCATGGGGCAATCCGTATAATTATACCAGCGTCCAATGGGGCGGCAGTAAATCTAGTAGTTTTAAACTCTGGACATATGGCAAGGATAATAAACAAGGTGGCACCGGTGACAATGCCGATATTTCCTATAAGCATCTTCCCTATATCCTCCATGTCTCCTCGCTACTCTAAGAAGATTGACTAGCTATTTTATAATCTTAGCGAACTTTTATAGATGGATCAGCCGCTCCTCGCCTCATAGTTTTGAGAAAAGCATCTATTGGAGAGGGATCTGACACTTCAGGCAGATCTGATTCTGGGGGATTATCCCAAAAGGCCTTCCAACTAGGCCAGAGATCATGAAACGCTCCGTCATAGTTGTCTCGATCTGGCCACCTAATTTTTCTTGGTCCTACTGGAGGCTTATTAAGATCACTTGCGTACCAATAACACGGTAGCCTTCTACGAAAATACCAGCGCCCATCAATTCGTTCGTAGCTATCCCAATATAGCATCTGCATTATAACCCAGTCGATTCCTCCATCATCTCTTGGAGTTTCATGCTCGTTCTTGGAATAAACCACACCATGCGCATGATCAAAATCAGTAAATTCGATTATATGATTACCAATATGATGAGAAGTTCCAGTAAACTGCTGTCTTAGAGTATCATCTAACCACCGCTTTAAATGACTTCTTCCGATCTTGTCTCTGCTAACACGAATATCTGGTGCAAACAAATTCACATGAGCGTCTAAATCACGCATATCCAAGGACAAAGAATATTTTGCGGCTAGCTGTCTGATTTCATCAAGGGACTCAAGCCGATCGATCCTAACCTCAAGAGCACTTTCGCTAGCGTCACAGTTCATGATCAATCCCAGCTAGCAGTTCCGGTAACTAATTCCGCCGTTCTACCACCATCTACTATTAGTTCTGCACCAGTTACATAAGATGCTTCTGAACTGGCGAGAAATAGAATAGCGTTCGCGCACTCGACTGGATTACCAATACGACCTAGAGGCAAACTTCTAGCTGTAGCTTCCTGAGATTCATTATCCGGCATTAGTTCTAACGTCGGCGGCGTCAAAAAAGCACCAGGAATCACTGCGTTAACACGGACCCCATGTGATCCCCATTCAATTGCTGCGTTCCTAGTTAAAGCTAGAAGTCCTGCTTTCGCAGCACTATAACCTGCCGTCCCTATTGAACCCAGCAAACCACAAACTGATGACACGTTCACCACCGCTCCGCGACTTTCCCTTAAGTGAGGAAAAGTCTCTCGCATCAACAAAAATGCAGCATCTAGTGAAACCTTAAAGTTTTTGTTCCAG
>CAJXCR010000013.1 GCA_913051825.1 uncultured Halieaceae bacterium | reverse complement strand
GATAGTTCAGATAGTTCAGATAGTTCAGATAGTTCAGATAGTTCAGATAGTTCAGATAGTTCAGTCTTATTTGAATCGCTGAGTTGTCTAAGTGCAATGAGTTCCATATCAATTTTAGATCTATTTTTTTTAATGGCTTGCATCTCAGTATTTAGCTTACTGATACGACTTTCTATTAAATTATTAACGGAATTATTAAAAGCAGACTCATCAATTTTTGATGAAGAAATATATTTCTCTAGCAAATCTAGTCTTTGGTTTGAAGAATTACGATGATCAACTTGCTGGAGAATGATCCATGAAATTGCTACGGATAGAATAATGGATATTAATAAAAATACCCATACAAAAATGGTGCGCGCAGATCGTATAGATTGTTTACCTTCATTTTCATTCAACGAATCTTCAACGTTTTTACTCTTTTCCAACATTACCTCTCCTAAACTCTCAACCATTCAACTACCGCTTTAACAAATGAATCATCCCTTGCATTGTCTGCTATCAGCAGATTTTTTTTCCAGCCAGAAGTTTTCGCTATAGTTGCGATACGAGGACTGGCCACAAGAAGTGTAAGGTTCGAGAGAGCTTCCTGCTTGCCTTCAATCAATGATATGAAACGTAATATTCCTTCAGCGCTCGAAAATATAGCCATTTCTATATTATTATCTTCGATTAATTTAACTAAATCAGTAGAATTAATTTCAGCTGGTACTCTTCGATAACAATCGAAAGGAATAACATTAGCGCCCTTCTCTTCCAAAGCTTCGGCTAAGTAGTCACGGCCACCTTCACCCTTAATCAAAGCGACATTCTCGCCATTTATTCCTGAAAGAGGAACCAGCTCCAAAAGTCCTTCTGAAGTCATCTTGTCTGTCGGGAAAATCGGATCTATGCCTGCTTCAAAAAGCAGTTTGGCTGTGGCTGAACCCACTGCATAATAATTTGCGTTTTTAGTTAATAAAAATCGACCTGATAAAATGTGAGGTAACCCAAACCTCACAGCATTTGTACTTACAAAAATTATATGCTTTAAAGGTTTTGATTTAAGAGATTTATTTTCGAGGAAATACGGACATTCTATCTCTCGAATTTCCAGCATAGGTTGATAACTCACATGGCAACCAATGGAAGATAACCTATTAATCAACGAATATGCTTGACCTGCAGGTCTAGTGACTAAAATTGATTTTCTATTGGTCATTTCCTTCGACAAGCAGTTCCCTAGCTCCCTGAGCAATCAGATTTTCCGCAACTTTCACCCCAAGAACTTCTGCGTTATCTCTAATGTCTCTTTCTTCAGCGCGTAGAATGATGCTTCCATCTGACTTACCAACCAGCCCTCTAAGAATAAGTTGGTCATTATCTAATTCAGCAAAACTCGCAATCGGAAACTGACACCCCCCCTCCAAACGAGCGTTAAGGGCGCGTTCTGCCCTCACTCGACATGAGGTTTCAACGTGATCAAGTGGTTTCAATAAATCAAGTACTCCTGCATCTCCATCCCTACATTCGATACCAATTGCACCTTGCCCTCCAGCTGGAAGACATGTAGACACATCAAGGTACTCGGAAATTCTCTCCTTCATACCAAGTCGGATTAGTCCTGCACTAGCGAGGATGATTGCATCGTATTCACCATTATCGAGCTTTCCTAATCTTGTATTAACATTTCCTCTAAGGAATCGAATTGTAAGATCTGGTCTAATCTCTTGTAATTGACAGGCTCGACGCAAACTAGATGTTCCAAGAGTACTGCCTAAAGGAAGCTCTTCAAAAGTTTTCCATTTATTACTAACAAAAGCATCTCTAGGATCTTCTCGCTCGCAAATAACAGCCAAGGCGAGCCCGCTTGGCAGTTCCATTGGAACATCTTTCATGGAGTGAACCGCTATGTCTGCACTTCCGTCAATTAACGCTGTTTCAAGTTCTTTTACGAATAAACCTTTACCGCCTACTTTGTTTAATGGAATATCCAACAACTGGTCTCCTCGAGAAGTCATACCTAAAAGACATACTTCAAGCTCAGGATAAAATCCTGTCAATTCCGATTTTATATGATGTGCTTGCCAAAGCGCTAAAGGACTTTCACGAGTGGCTATCGTTAAACTCTTCAACATGCATGTGTTCTCCTAGCATCTATGGGTATCATACCAGCCCAATGCGAAAGCAGCGACATTCATACAAGAATACAAATCTTATCTATCCGCCAAAACCTGACGCACTCTAGTCAGATGCCTTCTACTTACAGGCGGTTGTGTTTCAATTCCGTCTAAAGACACAATCCATCCTTGATTCGAGCGACGAATACCGAGCAAATAATCTTTTGCAACAAGAGCCTTGCGATGAACTCGCAACATTTTATCTTTAAATCTTAATTCTAAATCTTTAAGACTTTCTGCTATAAGAAGATCGCGATTTTCTCCACAAGCCAAAACGTACTTTTCCTCTGCTATAAAACAGCGCACTATATCAACCCTCATCGTTTCCACTCCTCGATGGGTAATACTACTTATATACCTTGGATTTGATTCTATCTTTCTTATACTCGGGAGCTGCATTCGATTTGCTTTACAAGCTAAATTTATCGCATTAACTAAATCATCTCGATTTACTGGTTTCAATAAATATGCATCTACTTGCATCTGGATAGCTTCTAATGCATGAATTTCATAAGCTGTGCAAAAAATTATTGCAGGAGGAATTCGAAGCTTTCGAAGCTTGGATGCTACTTCCAATCCATTCATCCTAGGCATTCGAACATCTAGTAAGACCAGATCAGGAACTTTATCTTTAGCTTGATGAAGTCCATCTTCTCCATTGCTAGCGACAAAACATTTGATATCCGGAACAGCCTCCGACATCAAACGAACCAATCGATTCGCGGCTAGAGCTTCATCTTCGATGATAAGACATTTCATGCTTGATTCACTATAGGATATCTAAGCTGCACGGAAAACATTCCTGAATCGATCGAAATTGTAAAATTTACAGAGTCTGCATAAAGCGCTTTTAATCTCCGTGCAATATTGTCCAAAGCTATATTTAAACCAGGATTACATGCTTTATCCTCAGACATAGGATTTTCAATATCTAATAAAACATTTTGATTAACTAAAGCTAAATTCACTCTGATAGTGCCACCTTGTGGCAGTTCTGATATCCCATGATAGACAGAGTTTTCAATGAGCGGTTGCAAGATCATTGCGGGCATAGGTAAAGAATGTACTTCTTCATCAAGCGTCCACTTCACTTTAAGACGATCCCCAAAACGCAGAGCTTCGATAGCAAGATATAGTTCACATCTTTCAATCTCTTGATTTACAGTCTCGTATAGCTCCGAGGTTTTTAAGCTACTTCGGAATAATGAAGCAAGGTTTTCTAGAGCTTTCTCAGCTTTTTTCTGATCAACAAAAATTAGACTAGCGATACTATTTAGTGCATTAAATAAAAAATGGGGTCTTATTCTTGCACGCAAAGAATCGAGGCTAGATTCAATGTTATTTCTTTCTAATATTTTTATACGATTCAAAATAAAAAAATATCTAAGAAGGATAGAAGTTAACAGAAAAGCTATTGATAAATTCCGCAGTAACCATAGATATTCATCTGGAAACACACCTGGGAAGATTATTTGACTTAATACGCTTATTGCTAGGGTTGCAGTGGTCACGCTTATTAGAGCAAATAAAGCGATCTTAAAATTACCACCCTGGGGGTAAAAACTTAATAGAATCCCATTTATCGCAACACTAGATAATACTGCTATTTGAACAAAAAAAGACCGAACACCTACTAATTGCCAATCAATATCAAAGTTACTATCAATACTTAGTTCAAGCATTAATATGACCAACTCAACCAAAAGCATAAGATGAACAATAGACGTGCCTTTAGTAAAATCTGGAAGAAAATTTCCCGTATAAAAACTTTCCTCTTCTTTATAATTTTCAAAAGGAGGCAAATTCAATTTAAGTCTCACCCGCACGTGATTTCAAAATGCTATACTCCCATTCATCTGTTAATTAGACTGGGAAAATCTTGATATTTCCGGAGAAACTTCCTTAAAAGACAAATCAAGAGAGTTCAGAAAATGAGCAAAACCACTAACAGCAATAAACTATGGGGCGGACGCTTCAAAGAAGATAATGAAGCGATTGTTAAGCGCTTCACATCATCTATTCAATTCGACCATAAGTTAGCAACGCAAGACATTATGGTATCGCTAGCTCACGCACAAATGCTGCATAAAATTGGCATTTTAAAAGAATCTGAATTAAAAAAAATTAATTTTGGACTTGAAAAGATTAGTGAAGAAATCGAAAGCAAGACTTTCCCCTGGTCTGAAGATCTAGAGGATGTTCATATGAATATAGAATCTAGATTAACAGACTTGATAGGGATCGCTGGAAAAAAACTGCACACTGCCAGATCTAGAAATGATCAAGTTGCCACCGATATTCGCTTATATCTGAGAGAAGCGATAGAGGAAATAAAAATAGAACTAAGAAAACTACAAATTTCTATAATTACTTTAGCAAGATCTAATACAAGCACTATTATGCCGGGATTGACTCATCTTCAAGCCGCCCAGCCTATAACATTTGGGCATCATCTTTTGGCTTGGAATGAAATGCTAGACCGTGACTATTGTCGACTAGTTGACTGCCTTCACCGATTGAACGAGTGTCCTCTGGGATCCGCGGCATTAGCAGGAACATCCTTCCCAATTGATCGACATATGACCAGTGAATTATTGAGATTTAATAAACCAACTGAAAACTCTATGGATGGAGTTTCTGACAGAGATTTCGGCGTGGAATTTTGCAGTTTTTCCGCTCTTCTGATGACTCACTTATCTAGAATCTCTGAGGAGATAATTCTTTGGATGTCCCAGCAATTCGACTTCATCTCTATTCCAGATAGCTTCTGCACAGGATCATCCATAATGCCGCAAAAGAAGAATCCTGATATACCTGAATTAATTCGTGGAAAATCGGGCAGAGTTACTGGCAACTTAATCTCACTTCTGACCGTAATAAAATCTCAGCCATTAGCGTACAACAAAGACAATCAAGAAGACAAAGAACCAATATTCGATACAGTAGAGACTATTTTGAGTTCTTTGAGGATATTCAGCCAAATGGTTCCTGGTATTAAACCAAACATTGAGAAAATGTTTGAATCAGCATCTATTGGTCATTCTACGGCGACAGATCTGGCAGAGTATCTTGTCAGGAAAGGAATTGCTTTTCGTGACGCTCATCAAGCTGTTGGAGGAATAGTTGCTTTGGCTGTTGAACGCAACACATCGATTGATAAGATTGAGCTTTCCGTACTTCAATCGTTTTGTTCTAATATCCAAGAAGATGTTTTCGATGTGATAACGTTAGAAGGATCAGTCAAATCTCGAAATCATTTTGGCGCAACTTCACCAGACCAAGTAGAAGCAGCAGCGCAGAGAGCTCTTAAACGAATAGAAGAGAGAGGCAAAGAAGATTGCTGAATAAGTTTATTTTTTTGTGCTTTATTTTGATTTTTTTCTTTCTAAGCGGAGGATGTGGTCAAATGGGACCGCTTAAGCTTCCCGCGCAAAACGATGAAGAAATCTTCCAGGATTTATCTAGTCAATCATATTCAAAGTGAAGCTTAAAGATGACTCATCCTATAGAACATCGCGGTAATGAACTATATATAGAGTCGATCTCAGCTGCAGAAATAGCCAAGGAGTTTGGAACTCCAACTTATGTATATTCCAGGGCACTTATTGAAGAAGCATTCAATTCATACAAGAATATGCTCACTTCCCATAGAAGCCTTATTTGCTACGCAGTAAAGGCAAACCCAAATCTCGCAGTATTAGATATATTAGTTCAGCTTGGAGCCGGTTTTGATATTGTTTCTGAAGGCGAGTTAAAGCGAGTACTCACCGCCGGAGGCGATCCCGGAAAGATCGTTTTTTCAGGAGTTGGGAAAACTCCTTCAGAGATGAATACGGCTTTGAAGTCAAAGATTTACTGTTTTAACGTGGAATCTGAATCAGAGCTAAACACACTTAATGAAGTATCAAAGAAAATGGGAGAAATTGCGCCCATCTCAATACGCATAAATCCAAACGTCAATCCTACTACTCACCCTTATATTGCAACTGGAATGCGTAAAAATAAGTTCGGCGTGCCAAAAGATGAGGTTATTAAACTTTATGAAAAGGCGTCAAAACTAAAAAACATAAGCGTGCAAGGGATTGATTGTCATATCGGCTCGCAACTGGTTGATATTAATCCACTAATTGAATCCATACAGCAATTACTAGAGATAGTTGATGAACTAAAAAGAAGGGGAATTAATTTAGAGCATATCAATTTGGGAGGAGGATTAGGTATCACTTATCGCGATGAGGCTCCTCCTTCTATTTCTGATTACATACGGAGCATCTTAAGCGAGTTAGGTGACAACAATTTAAAATTAATCGTCGAGCCAGGGAGGTCGATTATTGGAAATGCCGGTATTTTAATAACTGAAGTACAATATCTAAAAACCACTTCTCATAGAAACTTTGCAATCGTAGATGCAGCAATGAATGATATGCTCAGACCTGCATTATACGATGCTTGGCTAGAAATATTACCTATATCAAAACGTCATGGAATTGAACACAAAACTTGGGATATAGTGGGTCCGGTCTGTGAAAGTGGCGATTTTTTGGGCCATCAACGTAACTTAGCCATTAAGGAACGTGATATTTTAGCTGTCCTCAGTGCGGGAGCCTATGGATCTAGCATGAGCTCCAATTACAACAGTAGATGTAGGGCTGCTGAAGTGATTGTCGATTCAGAAACTATTCATTTGGCCAGAAAACGAGAATCTTTTAATGATCTTATACTTGGTGAAAATCTTTTAGCTAAAACGGAGAAACCCAGAGCGAAATGAAGATCAATTTCACTAAAATGCAAGCAGCTGGAAATGACTTCGTTATAGTAGAGACACTAACAAAAGGCTATTCTTTACAAAGAGATCAAATAAGGAAGTTAGCAGATCGACATTATGGTGTGGGCTGCGACCAATTATTATTGCTTCAAGCGACAGCAAATCATGATGCCGATTTCTGTTTTAGAATATTTAATCCAGATGGCCAAGAAGTAGAGCAATGTGGAAATGGGGCAAGATGTATAGGCAGATTTTGTTTAGATCAAGGCTTTACATCAAAAACTAAGATCTCCCTCGAAACTATAAATAGATTGGTCACCGTGAATCTACTTGATGAAGGTTTAGTTGATGTTGATATGGGGCCACCTGAATTGGATCCTGATAAAGTACCATTTAACGCCAAACAGAAATCGGACTTTTATCATCTAATTAACGAAAATTCGAAAATTGAGATTGGTGCAATTAATATGGGTAATACTCATGCAATAATTCGAGTTGAAGATGTTAAGAAGGCTGATGTGAGCAAAATAGGACCGATGATTGAAAAACATCCTGATTTTCCTCTAAAAACAAATGTTGAATTTTTGCAAATATCTTCTAGGAATAAAGTTCTACTTCGAGTTTATGAGCGTGGGGCGGGAGAGACACTGGCTTGTGGATCAGGCGCGTGTGCGGCGGTGGTTTATGGAAAAATTCGTGGATGGCTAGATGAAACAGTGACAGTTGAATTTCCTGGAGGTAAGCTTAATGTGTGCTGGAAGGGGGTCGGAAATCCTGTCATCTTGTCCGGTTTAACGGAATTAGTGTTCAAGGGCACTGTAAACTTATAAGAGCAAGAAAATCGCAGGACCAATAATATGAGTCAAAGCGAGGACAAAAAAAAGGTTAAAAAGACTTCAGATCTGTCAGAAGAACAGGTTAAAAAATACCTAGAAGATAATATGGATTTTTTTGATCGCCATACCGACTTAATAGGTAAATTTGAATTTTCTCATGCCCCTGGAAAAACTGCGTCATTATTTGAAAAGCAAGTAAGTGTTCTCAGAGAAAAAAATGTGGAATTGCGCCATAGAATTACAACACTTACCAACAATGCCAAAGAGAATGATGCGATTTTTAAAAACTCTCGAGATCTTATTCTTTCATTATTAGATGCTGAAAACCTAGATGAATTAAATGCAAATTTTTCTTATGCCATGGAAAATACTTTTAGTGTCGAATATTTCTGCATGATAATTTTTGGTGATGAAGAAAAAACAAAGCCTATTAGGGTAGAAAAATATGATGTGGCTTCAGATAAAATTGGTGCAATAATAAAAGGGCAAAAGCCCGTATGCGGAGCATTGAGAAAAACCGAACTAGATTTCTTATTCCCAGAATCAAAAGGAATAGGTTCAGCCGCTGTAATACCAATTATAAATACAGAAGTCATAGGCGTCATTGCAATGGGAAGTTCCAATGCGACTTACTACAATAGCGACATGGGCACGCTATTTCTAACCTATATCGCAGAAATTCTTGCCCGATCTATTTCTAATATAAATTATTAATAGAATCCAAAGGATCCATATACACATGGACAGAGATATTGAAGATTATCTAAGGTACTCCAGAGAGGTGAGACGACTATCTGAACAAACCATTTACAATTACCGCAGAGATCTTCGCTGCCTTAATGAGTTTTGTATAAAAAGAGGTATAGGATTATTTAGTAATCTACTCGAAACAGATATTCGTGAATGGGTTTCTGAACTTAATAATAGCGGCTTATCGAAGGCCACTATTCAGAGAAATCTATCTGCCACGCGCTCGTTCTTCAACTACTTAATCCGCGAAAAACTAGTATCAAAAAATCCAGCTAAAGCAGTAATTTCTCCCAGGAAAGGTCGGAAACTGCCGAGAACTTTAGATGCGGATCAAATTTCTCAACTATTCAATGTTAATCATGATTCATTCCTTGGATCCAGAGACTTGGCAATCGCAGAGCTTTTTTATTCTTCTGGTCTTCGACTTTCAGAGTTAGTGAGAGTAAACATTCAGGATATTGACACGGATACAAAATTGCTTTTAGCAATTGGAAAGGGCGAGAAATCAAGATCCGTTCCTGTGGGACAGTTTGCATTAACCGCAATAGAAAAGTGGTTAGATAAAAGAGCTTCTATAGAAAAAATACAAGAAACTGAAGCTTTATTCATTAGCAAGCGAGGCTTAAGAATAAGTGTCCGAACAGTTCAAAATCGTCTTAAGTTACTTGGCCTAAATGCAGGGCTATCACAATCCATAAATCCGCATATGTTAAGACATTCCTTTGCAAGTCACTTACTGGAATCGAGCGGAGATCTGCGAGCCGTACAGGAACTACTCGGTCATTCAAATATTAGTACTACGCAAATATATACTCACCTCGATTTCCAGCATCTGTCAAAAACTTACGACAGTGCACATCCAAGAGCTCGCCGTCAAAAGGAACAAATAATAAAATAAATATGACGGCCATCAAAGTTATAACTTTTGATTTGGACGACACTCTATGGGATGTGGGACCACCGCTAGTTAGAGCAGAAAAAAAACAAAATGACTGGCTTAGAATAAATCGACCCAAAATAACTTCTATTTTGGATGAGCAAGTAATGCTGGATTTCAAAAAGAATATTTGGAATATCTATCCTGAGCTGCAACATAATGTGAGCCAAATGCGGCTTAAGGTGCTTTATCAGCTTCAACGAGACGCAGGTTATAATAGCAAACTTGCTCTTGCTGGAGGAAAGAAAGCATTTGAGATTTTCATTAAAGAGAGATGCTCGGTCGAGCTTTATCCTGACGTTTTAGAAACCATTCGAGCACTTCATAAAGATTTTATTTTAGGCGCACTAACCAATGGGAACGCGGATATTTTTCTTACTCCAGTCGCAAAATATTTTTCTTTTGCATATCGCGCTGAGGATGTTGGAGCAAGCAAGCCATCTCCGGAGCTTTTTGAGGCTGCAAGAGCTCATACCAACGTAACTTTTGAAGAAATTGTACACATAGGTGACGATCCGACCGGAGATATAGTAGGCGCAAAACAAGTTGGAGCAAAGGCAATATGGTTAAATCGCAATGGAAAACCCTGGAAAGGCAGACTTACCCCGGATGAGGAAATACATTCTTTTTACGAATTAACTGGAGCCTTATCCAAAATATCTCGATCTTTAAAAAAATCTACTTAAAGATAGTGCATCTAGCACTATATAGCCTCCTCGCCACTCTCTCCAGTTCGGATCCGGGTAACCTGCTCTAATTGAGTAACAAAAATCTTACCGTCTCCAATTTTCCCGGTATTAGCTGAGTTAGTAATGGCATCGAGCGTATTCTCCAAATTACTTTCACCAACAACTATCTCTAGCTTCAGCTTTGGCAGAAAATCAACCACATATTCAGCACCTCGATAAAGTTCGGTGTGACCTCTCTGTCGACCAAAACCTTTTACCTCGGTCACTGTAATCCCCTGAACGCCAATCTCTGACAACGCGTTTCGAACGTCGTCAAGTTTAAAAGGTTTAATGATAGCCGTGACCATTTTCATAAATAAAATACCTTAACTGGGATAAACTGATGATATGTGAGCCAGCATACCTTATGCAACAAAAAAAGGGGGCTAAAGCCCCCTCAAGAATAGCACAGGGAGTGCTACAGCATGAACATCAATATCCTTATGACACAAACTCCGGATAGGCCTCAAGACCACATTCGGCAACGTCAACACCATCGAATTCCTCAACCTCACTTACCCTAAGCCCTATAGCCATTTTAATAAGAAGAAAAGCTATATAACTTGCGCCGAAGACCCATATAAATATAGTTAATGCGCCGATCAGCTGGCCACTTAAGGAAGCATCGGAATTTGTAATTGGGACTAGTAACAGGCCTAGAAAACCCACAACTCCATGAACAGATATAGCCCCAACCGGATCATCCAGCTTCAATTTATCTAAGGTGACGATTGAGAAGACCACTAAGACTCCACCAAGGGCGCCAAATAGGCACGCCTGAATAGCAGAAGGTGTATCTGGACCGGCAGTTATGGCAACTAATCCAGCTAATGCCCCATTAAGTGCCATGGTTAAGTCTGCTTTTCCGAATAGAATTCGGGCGGTAATTAAAGCGGCTATTAAGCCGCCTGCTGCCGCTCCGTTAGTATTCATAAATACCACTGCCACTGCATTTGCGCTCTCTACAGAGGCGGTTGCAAGTACAGAGCCTCCATTAAAACCAAACCAACCCATCCAGAGGATGAAGGTACCCAACGTTGCCAGAGGCAAGTTTGCCCCGGGAATCGCCTTGACGGAACCATCATCTCGATACTTACCTTTTCTGGCACCAACTAACATAACACCAGCAAGCGCTGCAGCCGCACCAGCCATATGCACAATGCCTGACCCTGCAAAATCTACAAAACCAAGATCACCTAAGGTGTACATACCAAATACAGGCAGACCACCCCATGTCCAACTACCCTCCATTGGATATATAAATCCTGTCATTACCACAGCAAAAGCAAGAAAGGCCCAGAGTTTCATTCTTTCCGCGACTGCTCCAGATACAATCGACATCGCTGTAGCCACAAATACCACCTGGAAGAAAAAGTCTGCCGATGGAGCATAGGTTGAAATGTCTTTACTTCCTGTGGAATATATCCCGTCACCATCTGCTACCGTGCCATCACCCAAGATTGTCTGCAAAAACATCCAGTCAAAGCTGAAACCCTTATACATGATGGCATACCCGAAAATCATGTACATGACACTCGCTATTGCATAAAGCGCAACATTTTTGGTCAAAATTTCTGTTGTGTTCTTTGCTCTGACCAATCCAGCCTCGAGCATCGAAAAACCTGCTGCCATCCACATGACAAAAGCTCCACACACCAGAAAATAGAAAGTGTCTAGCGCATATTTAAGTTGAAATATTTCATTTTCCATCTATTTATTCTCTCTATAATATAAAATTCTCTGGTTATATGGCTTCTTCGCCAGTTTCTCCCGTCCTAATGCGGATAACCTGCTCTAAAGAAGATACAAAAACTTTCCCATCTCCAATCTTTCCAGTGTTTGCAGCTTTTGTGATTGCATCTATGGTCTGCTCTAGCAGAGCGTCTGACACCGCGATTTCAATTTTTACCTTAGGTAAAAAATCGATAACATATTCTGCACCGCGATAAAGCTCCGTATGACCTTTCTGTCGACCAAACCCTTTTACCTCTGTAACCGTTACCCCTTGAACGCCGATTCCGGCTAATGCTTCACGCACGTCGTCCAACTTGAACGGCTTAATAATTGCCGTAACTAATTTCATATTTTCCTCCTACTCTGCCCTGCTTGCGATCTAAATGGACATTCATTTACTACGAAAGCCGGGCAAAAGTTTTTTATTTTTAAAGATCGAATCCGTAACCTAGCGTGAAAATGATATGGCTATCATCTCCACCATTAAGCCCTGCATCAGCGAAATCTGAGCTATGTATAAAGCTAACACCCACATCTACATCCGCTATGGTCGTTCCATATCCAAGTTGAAAGTAATCCCCATCAAACTCATCTCCGAAAGAGCCAAAGAGCGCCGAAAAGCCATTGTATTCAACACCTATTTCAAGGAAGTCGTAATCTTGAGGCGAACCAAAACCGTCCCACTCACCGACGCTGTAGCCAATACTTATAAAGCTCCAACTAGCACTAAAATTCACTTCCTCATAAGTATCATCAAAGTCATCAGAGTAGTAATATCCTGTAAAGCCTAATCCGAGACTCCAATCGTCACCGCCGAATGTATAACCACCGTAGACATCTGTCTCGACTCCATCACCCACATCAGCCACCCACGTGCCAATATTGAATCCATTCGATTCGAAATCGATACCGGCACTCGCGGATGATTCATCCTGATAAATACCGCGGTAAAAATACTCCGATGCATATCCGATATTTCCGGACCATTCAGCGTAGGTAGGTGCAGAAATAGATGACAATCCCGCTACGGCTAAAACACTTGTTGCTAATACCTTCTTCATGTTTTCAATCTCCTGTGTACTAAAAATCTAATCGGTCGAAATATTCCAAAGACTGACTAGCTGAATTTATGCTTACTAAATAATTTCTCGTACGCTGTTGAATCTTCTCCACCAACACACGATTTCCTTCTTTACACGCTCTTAACCTACTGCATCCATCGTGCCAATTATCTTATTTCCTATAATTTTCAGTGTTTTAAATACTTTTAAAATAAATTAAGTTAGCATTTATATTCATCCTCGAAGAAACTTTCGCACCAAAAAAAGATAGTTCGCACCACAGAAGTGCAATACATTTTGTTGATCGGCTAGGGTCAGATCGATCTTTGGCTTATTTGTGAAAAATAACTCTTAGAAGTAAATTGTTGAGCATACGAGCTCCTGAAGACACAATAGAAGGATCATCAGAAGATCTTCCCGCTCAATCAAGGAACAGGTAAATTGGAGAAACTAATCAAAACCGCAATAAAACATGCTCTCGATAAGCTTGAAGTAGTTGATAGGGCAGAATTCGACGTTCAAAGTGAAGCCCTGTCAAAAGCGTTAGCACATGTGAAAGAGCTTGAAAAAGAAATAACTGAACTAAGGAGCAAGATAGAGTCTATCGCCTCATCCGATCAGAAACCATAGCTCTTTACTAATAGTAAAAAAATGGGGCGCGATGAGATTTTTCTCGCTGCTTTTTGCTGATAACAGCTAAGCTATCTTCAACACACCTCTCATCACAAAAGAATGCCCAGGGAAAGAACAGAAAAAAATGTATTCACTACTGGAATCTAAATTGTCAAAAGAAAAAGTAATACTGGTGCTTTCACCTCCACCAATAAGAGGCGTATATGCAATTACTCTGGCATCTTCGGGTTTAACGTAGTCGTTATCCATGCCAGCATCCGCGCCATCTGCAGCTACTTCAGCTGAATCTGAATCTTTAGTCAAAACCCAATTATGCCCCATAGCACTTGCCGGCATATTACCTGTATGCCTTAGGTTAACTGTAATATCTCTACAAGATGCTGAAACTGACATCGCTTCCATGCTAAATTGCAAGGAATCGCCTACCTCTATATCGAAACTACAACCTTCAGCTGAAGATGAAGCCTTTTCACTCAAGGGCTGCAAACCGGTATCACCTACCGACACCGTCGAAACAGAACCACTGCCACAATTTGTTTGCCCCAACAGACACACTTTCCCCGCCGGTTTTATTCTAGACTCTATCGCCGATCTTTGTTCACTTGTTAGATCCTCTGCTTGAGTTGAAAGCGCAAGAACAAACAGACTAGTAATAAAAATATATCTACACATAATATACTCTCCACCTTTGGGCGGGATTATAACTACTAATCAGAAAAGGGCCAGAGCGCATAAAAAAAACAAATGCGTGTAACTTGATGAAAACATTATCACGAAAAGGACATCTCGATGCATCTATATACCTTCGACACAGCACCAAATCCTAAAAGACTATATTATTTCTTGAAATTTAAAGGAGTCGAGATAAAAACCACTCAAATTGATCTTGTTAAAAAAGAAAATCTCAAGGAATCTTATCTTACAGTAAACCAACTCGGAACCGTACCTGCGCTTGTTCTTGATGACGGGACATTACTGACTGAAGTAATTGGAATTTGTTATTACCTTGAAGGTTTATATCCAAAAAAATCTCTATTAGGAGATTCCTACTTAGATAAAGCAGAAATTCTGAGCTGGGATCACTACATCTTTAATAATCTGTTGCTACCAACAGCGGAAATTTTTAGAAATAGTCATCCTGCTTTCAAAAATAGAGCGCTTCCAGGACCCAAGCCAGTTGCTCAAATTCCAGGACTAATAGAGCGCGGTGAAAATAAACTTTCTGAAACCTGGAAAATTATTGAAGCTAAGTTAGACAATAAGGAATTCATAGCTACAGAAAATTTCAGCTTCGCCGACATCGATCTCTTAGTATGTATCGACTTTCTTCTATGGGCCTTAAACAAATCGGTTCCCAAAGAATTATCTGCTGTTCAAAAGTGGTTAAAACGCGTTAACACAATAATATGATCCATATTCGAGATACACTACAGAATATATTTGAATCTCTTAAGATCCAAAATACCCTCCACTAAAACTGGTAATACAGCCACTTCTTAAATCATGAAGCAATACTCATCGCCTCGAACGCTTATAAAACAGCTTATATTTTTCTTAATCTTTTTGTTCTTTGTGCCGCTAATACTTGTTTTGTTAAAGCCAGGGCCAATTTTTTCCTGGGTGCTAAATCATTCTCTAGCGGGCACTGAAATCCGAGAAATAGAAATAACCGGGGTGAAGTTTGGAATGAGAAAAACTCAAGTTGAGAGAGTTATAGCTACTCTTTTGAGTCAGGAAAATCGACTCAATTTAGCTGCATCCGATATTTATATAACTTTTCCAGGAAATCCGAAAAGTGATGATCTCCCAGCCGAGGCTAATCATTTATCAGCAAATCCAATCAAAGCAGACGAAGAACAAATTAATCTAAATTCGTTTCTCAAAATAATTAAAAGACTTAAGGAGATTCCGGATTTCGCAATAGAAATTAAAACGATCACCCTTCAACTGAATTTTTCAAAGGGGAGCATCGATCTGCCGGAGATGAAAGCCTTTGTTAATGTGCGCAATGGGCAATTAAATATAGATATAAATACAATTTCTAATCCAAACAGAATATACCGTCTAGAATTTTTAATAGATTCATTAGGTAATACACGCGGTCAATTTTCACGGGGTGGTGATTTAATACTTTTTACCGAAACAAATAGAGCAGAGAAAAATCAACTTGAATTTACTAGCATCTTATCTGGCGAAAAATTGATTAACGCCTTGAGGGACGAAGAATGGGAATCTTTCATATCGCAAACAGATATTGAGTTTTCATTGTATTCCTTTACAGGTGAAATTCGCTCTATTGGAAACTTCAATTTTTCTCCGGAAGAAGCAGTAACCGAAGCACCATATTTCAGTGGAAAAATAAGTATAAACGCGGGAAGCATAAAAAAAATGAATTCTCCTTTTCCCCAAGTCTACGTTGACGGAGACCTATCCATACAATTGAAGAAGTCTTCTCGGGAGTTTTCGCCAGAAAAGAACTTTACTATATCAAGTAGATTAGAAGGTTCAGATCAAAAGATTTTATCAAGATTTCTAATAGAGGAGAGCGGTCCTTTAATTTGGGAAACGCGAGGCTGGACAATACCTAGTATCGTAGGAGATTTTTCGATACAACGTTCAAGGGATATTTATACAGGAAACTTGAAGCTTTCACGCAAAATCACCGAAGATGATTCGTTTTCATTGTTGGATCATGAATTTTCAATCGAAGCTACCTCCCAACATCGTCTACAAACTCGTGCGACAATGGAAGGTGAAATCTATTTCAAAGATTCTTTAAAAACTGAAGCAGTTTTTTTTGAGTCGTTAACATCCACATCATTAAAATCAACAATCACTCCATTAGATTCCAAAAACTATAGGCTTAGTATCTCTGGAGACATCGATGACCTTCAAGCTGCAAAAAACTTTTTAGACCTTGAGAAGGATATTTTAGACGGTTTAATAATTGAAAAGGGAACCGGTCAAACTGCTTTTTATTCATCTATTGATAAAAATTTTTCATTATATGACCAAATTTTTTCTTTGCTGTTAAATGATGTCCAAGGCTCATTAAATGGATACCAATTTAGCGGATTAGATGCTTTAGCCAAATTCAAAAGCCAATCAAATGTTTGGGAATCTGAAGAGATTAAAATTCTACTTGGAAAACTGAATCTCGGCTTAGAGTTAAAAAACATTAATTCTCATTTGAGGTTTGAGCCACATACAGCTAATGTTGACCCTCGTATTATCATTAAAAAACTTGAGGCAGACATCTTCAATGGCAAAATATCATTGCTGGAAGAAAGCATAATCTCCCTTACAGATTTTGAATCAAATACCGAACTAGTAATAACGGACTGGGAATTAGAGAAAATACTGAATCTTTATCCTAATCAAGGTATAAGTGGTACAGGTAAAATAAGCGGCGAACTTCCTGTTAATTTTTCGGCAAAAAGCTTTACTGTAAATAAAGGAAAGCTATACAGTTTAAAACCTGGCGGAACGATCTCCGTCAAAGCTGAAAAAAACTCGACACTGGATCCAAGGTATAATAAAAATATAAGCACGATGCTTCGGTTACTGAAGAACTTCCAATATGAAGACCTTGAAATCGGTACTAATCTTAACGAAAAGGGAGATCTCATTCTGAATTTAGTTATCTCAGGATCTAATCTCGAAGAACTAAAAGGACAACCAATCATTTTGAATGTTAATATCGAACAAAACCTGTTGGATCTAATTGAGTCCATGACAATTGCCAGCCAAACAGTTGAAAAAGTGCACAATCTAAAGCAAGGAAAAATCGTGCAATGATAAAATATATACTGATGCCCAGCCTACTATCTCTTTTAGTACTTGGATGCACGCCAACCGTAAAAGTAGAAACCCCAAACGAGCCAATCACCATCAATCTAAATGTAAAAATCGATCACGAAGTTGTACTAAAAGTCGATCAAGAACTTGATGACGTTTTTGACGAAAATAGTGATATTTTTTAGGACTATCCGATGACTAAGATTAAAAAACAGAAACTGACCAATATAAATAAGGCTATAATTGCGATAATCCTGACAGCCACTTTCCTAATACCGACGAAGCTGTTAGCGCATGATCTATCTTCGGCAAAAAGCAACGGATTGGTTGGAGAGACTGATAGTGGTTATTTGGCGGTAGTTGATTCGAGTGATTCATCTCTAAACAATTTTGTTAAAGTCATAAATAAAAAACGCAAGCTGCGGTACCAAGCTATTGCAAACAAAAATGGCGTCTCCCTAATTACTGTCGAACAACAAGCCGGAAGGAAACTTCTTCGCAAAATACCCAATGGAGAATATGTTCGCATCTCCGGAAAGTGGAAAAAGAAATAACAATCAAACTCGTATTTATCAAAACAACTTATAGCGCCAAAAAATATGTTTACTTATCTCAATCCTAAGATTCGACAAAAACTTATCAAAAGCGAGAAACTGATTCGCATTAATGCACAGGGTCAAAATATCGATCCAGAATTACCAGCTGAAAGTGGATCTCTTTCACTAAATATCATTGGGCCAATACCTCTTCCGCTGAATATTGGTAATACAAAGTTGCAGGTTTTGTGGTACGCAGCTGTTCGAACTACTGAATTATATCAAGTGGAATCATTGGCAAATCAATTGCGTGAAACTGGCGAACAAAACCTTTTTTCGAAACTCGCTTCAAGCATGGCGGTAAATAGCGTATTGATCGTTGGAGATCCACATAAATCAGAATCCCCGTTAGTGCGAGTTCACTCTAGCTGCCTAACTGGAGATGTTTTCTATTCGCAACGTTGTGAATGCGGACCCCAATTAGCTCATGCCATGGATCGAATGAATGAGGAAGATAATGGTGGTTATCTAATCTACATGGCCGGACATGAAGGAAGAGGAATTGGACTTTGGGCTAAAGCAGCCACCTACCTCTTACAAGATGAAGGTGAAAATACTTACCAAGCCAATAAATCTCTTGGATTAGACGAAGATTGTCGTGATTTTAGCGATGCTGCAGCGCTGTTACATTATTTCGTCGAGGATCGTCCCATTCGATTACTAACTAATAACCCGAAAAAAGTAAATGATCTAAAAAGTTTTGGATTGAAAAATATAACTCCTACGAAGCATCTCGCTGGTATAACTCAAAGTAATAAAGAGTACCTAAAAGCTAAGCGTGACTGGGGCCACTTAATTGGTGATGATGAAATTGAATTATTAGATAAATGATAGATCTGCGCAGTGACACAGTCACTCAACCATGTAGCGAAATGAGAAAAGTAATGTCCGCTGCCCCTACTGGCGATGACGTTTATGGCGAAGATCCAACGGTAAACTCACTAGAATCCTATGCGGCAAAGATTACCAACAAAGAGGCAGGTCTTTTTGTCACTAGTGGCACCCAAAGTAATCTTGTAGCTATTCTAAGTCATTGCCAGCGGGGTCATGAATATATAACTGGTAGTGAAGCTCATACGTATCTTTATGAAGGTGGTGGTGCAGCAGTTTTAGGAGGAATTCAACCAAGTATCATTCCATTCAATAGTGCTGGTGAATTACCATTAGAATTAGTTAAGGCACAAATAAAACCAGACGATTACCACTATGCTATCTCTCGTCTGGTATGCCTTGAAAACACTCAGGCAGGAAAAGTATTGTCACCAGAGTATCTCTCTAAATATAGCAGTATGGCGACTAAACATGGTCTCAAAAGACATCTGGATGGCGCTAGAATATTTAATGCAGCAATAAAACTTGAGATAGATGTAGCACATATTTGTAGGTATTTCGATACGGTTTCGATTTGCTTGTCCAAAGGACTGGGTGCCCCAATGGGTTCAATTCTTGTGGGCGACCTAAAGACCATTAGGATTGCTCGAAGGTGGAGAAAGATGCTCGGAGGAGGACTTCGCCAAGCTGGTATTGTAGCTTCGGCAGGCCTATACGCTCTCGAAAATAATATTTTGCGCCTCAAAAAAGATCACGAGAAGGCTGAAATATTAGCAACCGCGCTTCAAGAACTTGATATAAAGATTTCGGAAAAACCCCAAACCAACATGGTGATACTAGATCCTGAGGTAGATACCACTAGCTTAAGAAATTATCTCGCGAAGAAGATGATTCGTATTGCAGGGAATAGACTAGTGATTCACAAAGATATCAATGATGAAGATATTGAGAAAATTGTTTCAGCCTGTTCCGAGTACAGAAATGATTATTAAGAAAGACTCTGAGACAAAACAGATTGGTATCAAAATGCAGGCACTGGCTTGGCTTGTTTTCCTATTTATAGTAGGAGCTTATCTAGAAGAAACCATCGAATTAAAGAAAAATCCGAACGAAATACCTACAACAATTTTAAGTCCAAACGGAGTCAAAGAAGTTCACTTACGCCAAAATTACCTTGGTCATTATACAGTTAAAGGAGAAATTAACGGATTTGCGGTCACATTCTTAGTAGATACCGGAGCAACCGGAGTGGCAATTCCAGAAATTATAGCAAAAAAGCTATCCTTACCTTTGGGTAAGCGCCTGAAAACAAGTACTGCTGCGGGTGAAACTACCGCTTACTTATCTCGATTAGAAGTGGTTAAGGTTGGACAAATAATACTTAACGACGTCGAAGCTGCTATTGTCCCAAAAATGCAGACTGACTACATTCTGCTAGGGATGTCTTTCTTAAAACATGTCGAGTTAACTCAAAGAGACGGGTTCTTAACGCTGCGTCAAAGAGGCTAGGCTAATCGCTTAAAAAATGGCATCAATTTCTGAAATAATTTTATAATATAAAAATCCTTTCACGCTGCCCTCAAAGCGCGTCCAAGCGGTTTAGCCCCAAGTACATCGGTAAACCTTCCATCCACCCAGACGGTATGGCCGTTAATAAGAACCTGCGTGACTATACCTTCTGGTCGATTAACCATTTGCTTATGATCAAAAAGCTCTCGGTACTCAAGCCTTCGAGTTTCATTGCAGTCCCATGATTTAAGAACCTTAGGATCTATCAAAATAATATCTGCTTGCTTACCAATATCTAAAGTGCCTACGTCAATACCGAAAAAATTTGCGGGCTCACTAGTAAGTCTTTTTACCATTGTAGAAACAGTCTGAAGATCTCTTTCTTGTGCCAGCTTCAGTGACATAAGATTTGCATCAAAGAAAGCCATATTTGTGATATGTGCACCAGAATCATTAAAACCAGGAAGCGCCGCATCGTCCAAAAGCAAGTCTAATGTAGCTTTGTTACCCACGTTTGCAACATCCGCCCAAAAACGAAAATCCTTGTCATACTCGCGCAATAGATGAAGCAAAAAATCAGCCTCATCTATAATATTATCCGAAAATCTATCGAAAACGCCTTTCTCTTTATCTGATCTTGCTGACGAACCAGTTTGTTTATAATTCTTTAACCTATCAAGTACCTCTTGCATGGACTCTCCATCCCATTCTGAGATAGGAGCGCCATCAAAATACAAACTATTCAAGTCTCTGATAACTAAATGATCTGGCAAACCTAGACGAGTTCTCAATGTAGAAAGGCTTCTACCTCTGCGCCCGTGATACCAATCACGCCTAAATTCCTCAATGAATTTTTCGTCATTAAGCAACGCTTTTCTGCCAGCTACATCATCATATTCTTTAGCTATGAGCTTGCAGGTAGACGGAAGTTCTTCAAAGAGAGGGCTAACTATTCCATCGGACCAAACTCGAAAATTTGTTCCAAGCGCCTGAAAGTGCAATTTGCCTTTAAATAACCAAGAATTTAGTAGTTTCGCGATCTTTAAAAAACTACGTCCAGTCTTCGGCGCAACTGCCATTTCCATAGCTGACAAAGCAGATGTTTTAAGAGTTTTGCCAAATAAACGTCCACTGGTTAACGTAAAATAAAGGATCGCCTTCAGACGATTCTCTATAATAGGCGTGGTTTGCCAAACTCGATCCCGAATTCTGACAATCTTTAGCAATCGCTTTAGTTCTGAAAAACTAGCAAATTGCGTTGGAATGCGCTTTTCAGTATTTGGGGAATTAGATAGGTAATGAAATGGCAAGCCATCAGTACTCAAACCTAGGTAACCCTGATCCATGGCATCGCTTAACAAATGCTCCATCCGGATCATCTCGGATTCGGTGGGAGATCTACTCACGCTATTCTCCAGCCCCATAGCTTCTACTCTCAACATAGAATGAGGCACAAAAATTCCAATATTTGGCCCCAAGGGTATTTGATCAAGGTGCTGGAGATAGCCTTTGGTGTCTTTCCAATCAATAACCTTCGCTATTTTTCTAAGCACCTTCTTTGGAATATTCTCTACACGGGTAAAGCAATCGACGATAGGTTCTTGAGACTTTTCCTCTTGAGTTCCAAAACACGTTCCTAGGCTACAATTTCCAACCAAGACGGTTGTCGTACCATGCCGGACTACTTCCGGAAGCCCGGGTTCAAGATCAACTTCAAGATCTAGGTGTGTATGAATATCTAATAACCCCGGCATCAACCATTGATCAGATCCATCGAGCACTTTCGCAGCCTTTACTCTTGGCAGATCTTTTCCTATCGCCGCTATTTTACCCTCAGAAATAGCAACATCCGTCACTGTGGCAGGGTTGCCGGTACCGTCAAAAACTAAAGCACCTACTATTAAAGTATCAAAATCCATAATTAGCCTGTAAACATTTTTTCTAGAAAAACTAACAAACACGAAAATATTGATTTGTAATGCTAATGTTAAAGGTCTAAAACGCATGTGCCAAGTGAACCTAAACATATTAAAATTAAGACTCAAACAGAAGATATAATGAAATGAAGCAAATACCTTTCCAGAATACTTACACCTCTTTGCCGGGAAAGCTTTTCAGGCACACCCAGCCAACACCAGTGAAAGAACCTGGTCTGATTTCGATTAATAATGACCTGGCGAGGAATCTAGGCATTAATTTAGAATGGCTAAAATCCGCCAATGGAATTGAAACTCTCGCTGGAAATCATATAGCAAAGGGCTCTGAACCAATTTCATCCGCTTATGCAGGACATCAATTTGGTGTTTACAATCCTCAATTGGGGGATGGCAGAGCGATTTTGCTGGGTGAAGTATTGTCAATTAAAGGCGAAAGATTCGACGTGCAGCTAAAAGGGAGCGGTCGAACCATTTACTCCAGAGGCGGGGATGGTCGTTCTGCTCTTGGTCCAGTGCTAAGAGAATATCTGCTTTGTGAAGCAATGCACATCTTGAGCATTCCCACCACACGAGCACTTGCCGCTGTTACAACTGGCGAAGATGTAATTCGAGATCGAATACTACCAGGCGCTATATTAGCTAGAATCGCCAAGAGTCACATACGTATAGGAACTTTCCAGTATGCTGCAGCCACTGAAGACATTAAAACGCTATCAGCACTTACAGATTACACACTTAACAGACACTACGCAGATACTAAGGTAGAGATACCAGCCCTTTCACTTCTAAAATGCGCTGTAAAAGCTCAAGCAGAGCTTGTATCGCAGTGGCAGTTAGTCGGATTTATTCACGGCGTAATGAATACAGACAACTCGCTTATAAGCGGCGAAACAATTGACTATGGACCTTGCGCCTTCATCGATCACTATCATCCTGACACAGTGTTTAGCTCGATAGATCATGGGGGAAGATATTCTTACAAAAATCAACCCGCAATAGCTCACTGGAATCTTACAATGCTTGCTCAAGCACTACTTCCCCTAATACATAAGAAAACAGAAACTGCGGTGGAAATGGCGCAAGAGGTCATAAATATCTTCCCGAAATATTTTTCTAGCTATCATAATTCCGGCCTAGCAAGGAAATTGGGTATTAGCAAACTTCAAGATACTGATGGTGATCTGATTAATTCTCTATTTGAGACAATGTCCAATGCAAAATTAGACTTTACTCTCACCTTTAGATATCTATCAGATATTACCAACCTAAAAAGCTCCCAGGAGAAGATAGATACACCACAAAACATTGAGATGGAGCTGGGAAACTGGCTGCCGAGATGGCTGGAAAGATTGGAGTTGGAAAAAATCGAAGCATCTGAAAGACAAAAAAGCATGTACGAAGTAAATCCTGTTTTCATTCCCAGAAATCACCTCGTTGAGAAAGCTATTAAAAGTGCTACAGAAGATGGGGATTTCTCGGAATTTCACTTACTGTCCAAAGTCCTCAGTAGTCCTTTTTCATACAATTCTAAATACGAACGTTATGGAATACCTCCTAGACCAGAGCAAGTGGTGAAACAAACTTTTTGCGGGACGTAAGCGTTCATAGAAACTTGATGTCATAATTGAGGCTAACTCAACGAGAATAGAGAAGTTTATGCTATCCAATATTGCTCAAAAAATGTTGCTAAAGATTGGGCCAGAGACAGCTCATGATCTCATGATATTGGGCTTAAAAAAAACATGTAATACTCCGTTGGCTAATCTTTATCGACAAAATTTATCCTCCAAACCTTTATCGGTAATGGGGTTAGAATTCCCTAATAGAGTAGGACTAGCAGCAGGCTTAGACAAAAATGGTGAAGCAATTGACGCCTTCTATGATATGGGCTTTGGCCATGTAGAAATAGGCACCGTAACTCCAAGAGCTCAGCCAGGAAATCCTAAACCACGCATCTTCCGAATTCCAGAAAAGAAAGCGATCATAAATCGCATGGGATTTAATAATCAAGGAATAGAACGAGTCTTATGCAATTTATCGAAAAAAAAGACAGAAGGTATAGTTGGAATCAATATTGGCAAAAACAGGAACACTCCGCTCGAAAAAAGTACTGAAGACTATTTGTTCTGTTTAGATCAAGTTTATCCGTTCGCCTCTTACGTGACCGTTAACATTTCTTCCCCAAACACACCTGAACTTCGCTCACTGCAATTTGGATCATTTCTATCAGAACTTTTAAGCAGGCTGAAAGAAAGACAAGATGAACTAGCTAATCGTTACGATCGTTATGTGCCGCTAGTAATAAAAATAGCACCAGATTTGAACATCTCAGAAATCAAATCTATATCGGAAGCGGTCCTGGAAATTAATCTGGATGGGATAATTGCAACCAACACCACAGTTGATCACTCGCCGGTAGTTGACTTTAAACATTCGAAAGAAGAAGGCGGACTAAGCGGGGCACCTCTCTTTGAGAGTTCAATAAAAGTAATAAGCGCTCTATATAAATTGCTTGGAAATAAGATACCGATAATTGGCGTCGGCGGAATAATGACTGCAGAAGACGCTGAAAAAATTTTTTCCTCCGGGGCAAAACTCATTCAGATCTATAGCGGATTTATCTATCATGGTCCGAATTTGATAAAAAGAATCAATAGCCTCGATGATTAGATAAATTCTTCATATTAAGAATTAATCGGAATATCAAAAATAAAAATGCGAGATATTTCAATTATATAACTACAACCAATTACCATGAAATCCAAATGGCACTCTTCGTGGTAAATGTATTGTTGCAACAGGACCGTCTGAAATATTACATGCATCCAAAATTACGACATCACTTGAATCAATATTCTGATCATAGGAATAGGACAGCAACCAACCATCGTCTTCTTCTGAAGCATTTTCCTTCGCTATAAAGACGGGCTCCATAAATGCTTTGTGATCCCCGACACTATAAATTTCAGACCTCCCACTCACTAAATCATATTTTTTTAATCCATTTGGGGAAAAGCCTTTAGTAAAAGTAGAGACATAACCGTAACGATAATTCTTACCTATCCTGGATTCATTAATCCTTGGGAATTCTATTACCGCGTCATCAATTTGACTTTCCCTAACTTTTCCATCACTACTTGAAATCTCCCATCGGTAAAGATTTCCAATTCCTTCACTTGGACCCAGTCTGTCCTTATCAAACATTTTTGAATGCCTCACCACATCTATAATCACTGTGCCTGATTCATCTTCAAAAGCATTCATCGGATGAAAAACATAGCATGGCTCAACCTCATGCCAAGTTACTTCATGAGCTGCACCATCACGCGGCAGCAATCCTATGCGAGCGCCATACTCAGGATGCCATTTATAGGGTAATGAAAACCCCGCTTCAAAAACCTCCTGATCAAGGATTACTGGAAGATCGAGTAAAATAAAATACTGCTTAGTTATCATACAATCGTGAACCATAGGTTGACCCGGAACCGGGACATCAACTGCACGATTAACTAGCCCCATATTATCTATAACTAAGTGTTGAATGTGATGCCACAAGGGTGAATATACGGCCGCATGGAGCTCTCCCGTATCCGGATCAAAATGCGGATGCGCAGAAAAACCTCCTGGCAAGGTGCCCTCAAGATTTGTCCTTTGTATCGTATCTAATCTCTCGTTCATTTCTATCGGGAGGTTTCCTGCTTCGACCAGTGCAAACGTCTTTCCCGCATGCTTCATAATATTTGTATTCACAACACCAGAACCTAACTGCAGCGAGCCGCGAGGACCAGAAATTTCCGGCAAGTTGAATTTCTCTACTACATCATCGTCCCGTACAAATCGACTATGAAATTTTAGTGCTTTACCATCCCTCAGATACAAACCATGAACCATCCCGCTTCCCAAAAACCAATGATGAGTGGTTGGATCTGGATCTATTGGGTTTGGTCCAATTCGAGCAAGACACCCATCAAGTTCTTGGGGTATTTTACCAGTCACTGACAATGTTTCGGTTGTCAATTCATCTTCTAACGGCGCAAAATTTCCGACTAAATACTGATTGTCTCTCATGACTGGGAACTCGAATGAAATATTAATCTTTAAATTTATAGTCACTAGTTTAATACAAAAAAAACGACTGTGTATGTATTGGTATACAATATCTCGGCTTAAAATAGATTTGAGTAGAATACAAAAATACATTCAAAAATTTGGAGATAACAGACATCTATGCTCTCTGTAAAAAATATTTTGGTGTTTGCTACCCTAATATTTAGCCATTCCGCGATCGCGAACGTCAATTGTGATAAAGAAACTGTTATCTTGAAAACCCAGAGTGAGATTGATTCTTTCCAACTAGACTATGGTATTTGTGACGTTTTACTCGGCTCTCTCACAATTCGAGAGTCGGTCGATAATAATATAAAAGATCTTCTGGGAATTAATGGATTAAAGATTATTAAAGGAAGTTTAGTGATCGAATCCAATAACAGTCTAAAGACTCTAAAAGGCTTGGAGTCACTCGTCACTATAGGTTCAAACCTAACGATTTTTTCTAACTCTAGCCTCTCTGATATAAATTCTTTATCAAATTTGATTCGAGTCACCGGTACATTGTTAATTGATTCGAATGACGCTTTAAATAGTTCAGCGGGCATCGAAAATTTAAAACAAATAGGAAAATTACAAATTCGCAATAATGACACTCTTGACGAAATAAGCAGTTTTTCTAACCTCTATGGAATCACTGAGTTGGATATCTACAATAATGATGCTTTATCTTCATTATCAGCCTTTGAAAACTTAGTTAATGTTTCTGGTGACGTCAGATTCCAAGACAATAGGGTTCTTTCTGATATAACAGAACTTAAAACACTATCTTTCATCGGAGGTGGACTGGAAATAAATAACAATTCTTCATTGTCCAGTTTGACTGGACTTGAAGGCGTCATTTCTATTTCAGGGAACTTAAAGATTACCTCGAATAGTCAGCTTAACGACTGTGAAGCTTTAGTGCTGCTTCTTGGTTGGCCTTACATTCCTTCAGAGGATTCTGTCGGTGGTAGTATTGAGATAACGGACAACAAATCAGGATGCAGTTCAAACAATGACATATTGGCAAACTCTTCTTATGAAGGACCAGAGAAATACACTATTCATACTTCAAGTTGCAAAGCCGCCAATCCCGCAAGCAGCAGCGCCCTGCAAAGCAAGGAAGCTGGGCTTAGTAACACTGATGATTCCTCAATCGATATTATCTGTCCTGTTTTGCGTGCACCTATTAACCATGACTTAGATTCTTCAGAAGTTCTTCTTGATATTGCGTTGCAAGCTATGAGCAAAGATTCAACTGTGAGCAAACTAAGTTGCGAACTAACGCAATCTCATGGCGACACATTAAAACCGAAGGAAATAAACCTTGAACCCAATACTCTTGCTTCCCTAGAATGGAAAAAGCTTCTCCCAATCAATAAAACTTCTGACTATTTGACGAGATGTTCTCTACCTCCAAACACCTTAATTACTTCTATAAAAATTCAAGCGAGCTTCGGCTCCCAAGCAAATCATGCGGTAAGCACTCCGAATATTACGGATAAAATATTTAAAAACACTAGCCTTGACTGCGCAAGTTACGCTAACAACTACACAGGCATAGCATTTGATCAAGGTCGAAGTAAATATTTTTCATCAAGCATCTCTATAACAGCGAATGACGATAAATGTGTGATAGATACCAATGGTATTCCTAATCACGAATTTAATGACTCAGGTATAAATTTTGTGAATAACGTTAACACCGTTAATCGAAGTTTTTCATTCTCTAGAAAGCCAATGCTTCTAGACTCTGTTACCCAACTATCACAAAGTAAATGGGATGCGATAATGCTCAATGGAGTTACGGTAGATCTTTTGTCGGCGGGTTGCTATAGACCAAATGACACTAAGGCAGATAGTTTAGGTAATGTTCAATCTGGGTGCCTGTTTAATGAGGAAAAATGGCTGCTAGATCCTTTGTTCGAGAGCAATAATTTTGAAACAGACTCCCATAATGCCCATGCTCAGCCGGACGGCACATACCACTACCACGGCAATCCACTTTCCATGTTCGAAAATGAATCAAGCAACCAAGAATCCCCAATTATTGGCTTTGCTGCGGATGGATTCCCAATTTCGGGATCATTTTTTTTAGACAATGGCATAGCTAGAAAAGCTTTATCAAGTTATCGCCTTAAAAATGAAGGAGGCTCGCGTCTTGGACGTGACGATACAAATCCAGGTGGGAATTATGACGGGACTTATATTCAGGATTATGAATACATTGAGGATAGCGGTGATCTAGACGAATGTAACGGAATGGTAGTAAATGGGAGTTATAGATATTATGTAACTGAAACATATCCATGGATCCTTGGATGTTTTAGAGGCGATATAGATGACTCATTTGAGAAATAAAGAAAATCTTAAACGTGGAATATTCTCTTAACATAACCGGAATGAAGTCTAGCACTTGTGCCGAAAAAGTGCGCCTAGCAATAGAAAAGGTTGCTGGTGTAAATGAAGTACAGGTATGTCATATCAGCGGACAAGCCTCCGTGGAACATAAAGATGCCAACATAGATGTGATTTATGAGACATTACGATTTCATGGTTTTTCTGCTTCAATTTTGGAGGATAATTTTGACTGGAGAGACAAAAACATCTGGGCTAGATCTGCTAAGAACACCACTTGGTGTCTGCTGGGTTGCTCTATAGGCGAATTTGGCACTTTAATTTATTACTCCGTATCTGAAATAACATCAGGCATAATTCTTTTTAGTCCCTTGTGGTATTTCTATGCGATCCTCCCGCTTATCAATGGGCTTGTTACAAGTATTTTTCTTGAAACTACCATTCTTATGCAAAAGCAGATGGATTTTTCTAACGCGCTGAGTACAGCATTAGGCATGTCTTTTATATCAATGTTAGTAATGGAAATTACGATGGAAATCACTGATCTAATTTTTACTAAAGGCAGTTTGCAAATGGATTATCGAGTGATTCCACTAATGCTTATTTTAGGTTTTCTTGCTCCTTGGCCTTACAACTATTGGCGACTAAAAAAGCACGGCCAGTCCTGTCATTAGCTCGCTTATCCAAGAAGATTTTTTTATAGCTCTATATATTCGTATTTTTAAATACACCTATTACTGCCAAATAGTCTTTATCGTTCTAAATTTTAGAATCCAGAGAAAATCTAAAAATAGGATCAGAGTCAAGCATTTCAGCTAAAGCTGCGAGAGAACCAGTCTCGACTCTCCAATCTCTATAGGCAATAAATTTCTCCTTAGTCTCCCAATGCTCCACCAAAATAATTTTGTTGCTATCCATTTCTTGATATACCGATAGACTTTTACATCCATCATATGCACGAGTTTCCGGAAGAACTCCTGCCAACCATTTGAGAACATCAGCTCGCTTACCCTCTGCTGGAGACAACTCCGCTAGCACCAGCGTTAACGGCAAATCAGTTCCTTTTTCAGCAAATATTCCTGGGCTATTGGTTAGTGCCATCAATAATGTCAAAAACCATATTCTAATAGAACGATTAAGAATCAGATTCATTTTTAGGCTCCTTATTTATTATAAACTTTCGAGTCATACTTTCATTTTATATCGTTGAGAAAATAATTTGACACAAGGAATGTGCACAACTAAGACTATCACATATGATTCTTTGATCGAACTATTTGTATGCTACTCTCATAATTCTAGTTAGGATTAAAAAATAGGCGGCAAGATCATCAGGCTTTTAAAAAAGGCAGTTCAAGTATGAAAAAAACTTCAGGCCAATGCCTGTGCGGCAACGTCGCTTTTAATATCCTGAGTGAACTTCGTGAAGTAATATTTTGCCACTGCGGACAATGCCTAAAAACACACGGACATTTCTCTGCATATACTGAAGCGTGTGAAAATGATATCGAGTGGAATGAAACATCCAGTCTTTCATGGTATAAATCTTCACCGAAAGCTCAAAGAGGCTTTTGCAGAAAATGCGGGGCGAGCTTATTCTACAAATCTGATGAATCTGAACAAATAAGCGTTTCCGCTGGATGCCTAGAAAAGCCAACAAATCTCATACCTTCATGTCACATATATGTAACGGATGCGTCAGATTACTATGAAATAACTGATAATCTACCAACCTATGAAGAGGATATAGATTAAACCGTTACTTACTGCTGAGAAAAATATTTCTAGCCAAATAGTCATAAGTATTCGCAACGCTATAATTTCCTAACTGGAGTTTTTCCGTCCCAGGCAAGAGAGGCCTCTCTCACCATACTGTAGAAAGAGCTTAGTCGTTCATCGGGTTCATAAATCTCGATAAAATGACCCATTAGAGAGCGCGCATCAACAAAATTAAATCTCGTATCACTAGCCTTTGCGGACATAGCAACCTCAAAACCCATACTCGAAAGTTTTTTAGTAGTAATATTTAGATCTTCGACAAAGTAGGCAAGGTGATGAAGGCCCGTCTCTCCTGAGGCAAAACTATCTTTTACAACAGACGGACCAATCCCATGATCCTGAACAAGCTCGAGCATTATATTACCCCACTGTCCATATGCGGATGAGTGATCATATTCACCTGGAGAACCACGATAAATAACATCAGTTACTAAAATATGTTCGGCTAAAAAAAATGGACCCGCTCCAAAATCTGCCGCCCATCGGGCGGCCGCGACCGCGACATCGTCTACCGCATAGGCAATCTGAACAGGGTTGCTTAATTCTCTCATAGTGAGCCTCATCACAATAAATTTTCTTTTGAAAAAAATGAAAAATTAAATTAGTTATATTTTCCGCAACAATAACAGTTACGCTCTATTTAAATAAGCTGATACTCAAAATTTAAATACTAGAGATTGTTTATCAGAGTAATTCAATTTTACCTTGAGAATTATTGATCTAATTTAAATTAAAAAGTAAATTGAGATTAAAGAAGCATACATTTAAAGGATCAGACAAATGATCAACCCGGTTGATAGAACCATAATGCAAAATGCTTGGGTGGTAGACGATGTAGAAGCAGCCTGTTTATCTTGGGTCAAAGATATTGGGATTGGCCCCTTTTTTATCTATGAATTTATAGGTCAATTTACAGATGTTCGTTATTACGGAAAACCCGGGGAACTAGATATAATTGTAGGTTTAGCACAGGCTGGGTCGGTGCAAATCGAGCTCATTCAACCCGTAACAAAAGAATCTGCTTACCGAGAAGTCATTCCTGAAGGAACGACAGGTTTTCATCATGCATGTGTCTGGAGTTACGACTTTGACGCTGACATCAATTTTTTTGAATCTCGTGGACTTAAGACTGTGAATACAGGTTCATTAGGAATAACTAAGTTTGCTTACTTCGATACTCGATCTGTAATGGGATGTATGCTTGAAATCGCAACTAAAAATGAAGAAGTGGAAGCATTTACAAAAGTGATTGCTGACGCTGCAGAAAACTGGGATGGAAGTAATCCAATTAGATATGGCGATACATCCTAAACTTAAATCTATTCCAATCTCTATCCCTACTGATAAATAAATCTTCTAAACCAACTAATCGCCTTGATACGGGGGATCTCCTGGAGATCGATATCTATCGAGTGGACTTCTCACACAATCACTACCAAAGTAAAAACCCGACCCGATATTTTCTTCGATTAAGAGGTGTATGCTAGATGCAGCTCCCTCTATAGGCGTTTTCATGCCCATTTCTTTTGGGGTCATACCTCGCTCAACTACATAAGGTTGCGTCAAATCAGTTTCAATAAAACCAGGCGTACAAGAATTAATGATTAAATTTGAATGCGATTTAGCCAAATACATTGTTAATGCATTAGTGCAAGCTTTCGAAAATCCATAGACATGAGAATACAGGCGTTCTTTTTCATCAGCTGAAGCGTCTTCGTATTCGTTCAAAAAACTTTCTACGAGATTAGCTATCTCATCCCATGAGACATTTTGGCTTGTTAGTTTTTCTCTAACATACTCATCACAATGCGAAAGATAATTTGGACCAGACGCGGAAGTAACATTGACAATACGTCCACTCTTCGGATCTATTAAATTGACAAATTCTTCAAAAACACGGTTAGGCCCAAAAGTATTCACTTCTATAATAGGCGCTACCCCAGCATCTGAACGCGCAATACCAGCATTATTAACAATTGCGTATAGAAGAGAGTCATCCGCAGAATGGTATTCACGTACTTTAGATGCTGCTAATTCAGTAGAATTTTGGTCTGCCACATCTATCTCTAAAACACATAACCGTTCTGCCCAGTCAGGACATTCTTTCGCAAGAGGCTCGATGGCAGAATACCCCTTTTCAGCATCACGACAACCGAGATATACAAATGTATCCGGACACGACCTCAATAGACGAGTAACTATTCCTAATCCTATACCTTTATTGGCACCGGTAACTAAAATTTTTTTCATACTTTCATTCTACCTAATAGATTATCGTCAATAGCACATGATTATGCTCAATGAGCAGATGATATGTTAATTGAAGAAGGCTGAGGTAGTAAAACCTACCATAGAGTTTTTCGTGCAACTAGTCATGTCGAGATGCAAAACATCAGGATAAATATCGAAAAGTAATGCCGGCTTAGAACTATCTAAATTTCTTTGACAACGTATTGCTCCGCAACTTTTTCGATTTTTTTAATCGCTTCTTTAACTTCCTGAGAATCGCGCACCGCCTGCCCAACCTGTAACTCCTCTCGAATATCTTCAAGGATTTTATTTATTTTTAATAATGAGTAATTTTCAGAGGTGGTATCTAGGGCTGATTTCCTCCCTAAAATATGAAGGTTACGGCTTAAAATTAGCATTCCTAAGA